>JAZDPI010000126.1:0-9413 GCA_043797775.1 Candidatus Eiseniibacteriota bacterium | reverse complement strand
GAAGGGAATCCGGGGGCATTTTGTCGGAGCTCCGTCGCTCGCGCTTTGATGAGACAAGGACCGGCGGCGTCACCGGGGTCTGTCACCCTCCGTCAGGACGACGTCGTCGATCCAGGCGGTGCCGGTGCCCTCTATCACAAGATTGATCCTCACGTTGTCGGGATTCTCGCCCTTTTTCAAGAAGAAGACCGTTTCTTGCGTCGTCCAGTCTGTCGTCCCTTTGAGCGGCGTCATGAGGCCGCGCGAGAAGAACTCCCCCATTCCTGGAAAACTGCACCACATCTCCAGGTAAACTTGCCCCTGCACGTCCTCCGTCCGCACCTTCGCTCTGTAGACCAGTGTGGCGTCCTCAATGTCTATGTCCCCCGTCTCGAACAGGCGTACCACCGTGGGCTCACCGACGCGATCGGGCTTCGTCGCATCCACACGAAGTGAGCCCCTTCCGTCGCTCGTAATGACCGTGTCGATTGTCACGTTCGACAGGGTGATCACCCCCTCCAGACTGTCCAGAGGAAACCGTCGCAAATCAGCGATCTTACCAGCGGCGGTGTCCTTGGGCTTCGAACACCCTGCAACCAGAACAAGAAACAGACAAACAACCGACAGAACGTAACGAAATTGTTGCATGCCGACTCTCCTTGCCACGACGGTCCAAGTCATCGCCAAGCACCCCTTCATCGGGGATTCAGCCGCATGATGCTGAAGTTGAGGATCGCGGCAAAGCTCACCCACACCAGGTAGGGAATGAGCAACACCGCGGCGGTTCGGGAAACACGCCGGAAATTCACCAGAGTTGCCAATATGGCGACCCAGAGAATCGTAATCTCCACGAAGCCGCCCTCCGGGGATCTGAGACCGAAGAACAAGACCGACCACCCCACATTAAGCACCAACTGAACCGCGAACGCGAGCAGGCCGAGCTGAGCCCAGGGGGTCCCGAGTCCCCTGCGCCACACCAGAAATGCCGACACCCCCATCAGAACGTACAGTGCCGTCCAGACGGGACCAAACAGCTGGTTCGGGGGCGTGAACCAGGGTTTGTCGAGACTCGCATACCACCCCGGTATGGCAGGCGTTGTGAAAAAAGAGCCCACCAGACCGGCAAGGAGACACACAGCGACACTGATAATAAATTTTGTGAGCTCGCTCGTTCTCATGACTTCCTCCTGGGTCGCACGGCCTCAGATTATCTCCATTCTCCAGACCGGTTTCAAGTGCCTGTTGGAGAGATCCAGGTTCACGTTCGGCAGTCTGAGACAGGCCGGACACACGGGGATCGCAAATCCGAAATCCTCGAACAACGTGTCCGTCGTGAACGGTCTCCCGCAGTACCGGCAGGTTTCGTCGTGGGCAGGTGCCACGGGTGGTTGAAACGTGTAGTGTTGATGGAATCTGGGTTTGACACCCGGGCGGTAGTAAGACGCCAACTCCGTCGCTTCACACTCCCTGCAAACCGGCAGATAGAACTCCCTCAACCTGTCTGGCCTGACTGTCTGCTGACCGCAGAGAAAACAGGACATCCTGGGGCCTCTTTTCAGAGACACCGTGAAGGCCTGCGCGCCGAACCGGGCGAGTGGGCCGGCCTCGAGACAATCCACCACCCTGAAGAGTGGACGATCCCTCGGCGTGAAACCCAGCTCCAGCATCGAATAAACCAGGTCTCCACCGCCGGCCAGCACCACGTCGAGCCCCGCCCGCCTCACAAAACCGGACAGCTCCCGTGGGGTGTACCAGTGCTGGAAGAACGGGGCTTTCTTCACCGGCTTCCCTAGCACCGTCTTGACGACGTCCCGCGCAGTTCGCCTCAAACGAAGATACGCCTGCGAGAAGGAAACGGAGGGGGTCGTAATGACGGCGACGCCTCCGGGGCGCAGGACACGGTAGGCCTCTGCAAGCGCCCTTCCAGGCCCTTCAGCAATGTGTTCTATGACTCCGAGCGAGATGTATCCGGAAAGCGAATCTGGCTCGTGAGGAAGAGCATTGACGTCTCCGACTCGAAACGGGGCGGTAAAGCCCGCATGTCGAGCCCACGCTTTCAGGGAATCGACGGTGGGCTCGTGAAAGTCAAGCCCTTCTACGTCAATCCCGAGCCTGTCGAGGTAGAAGACGTATCTCCCCAGTCCGCAGCCTGCCTCCAGTACCCTGCCGAACCGAGGAACGTGCTTGAGGATCCATTGCCTCCCGCCGTAGAAGTCCCGCATCTGGATTTCTGATTCGGGAGTCGCCCCCTCCCAGAAGACGTCCCAACTCTCACGCACTTTTTCGTCGGAGCTCATGCTGATCGTTCTTCCTGAATTCGATCTGAATTCGATGCCCTGACACCGCAACCGCATTCAGGGTATCTAATACAGGCAGTCTCGTCAATGGCGTGGAAGTGTTGAGGGAACGAGGTGTGGCGTGAATATGTCGGCGAGAGCGAGACTCGGACTTAACGGGTCGGGACTGAATTCTCCACCGCGCAGTGGAGTACCGCCGCCGGTCGGAGTGCCGCCGTTTCGACAGACGGTGGTTTGGCCGAGAACGGAGTTTAGCTGCGCCTCGCCGGATCGCTCGCGGCACTTGTGGCCGCCGTGCTTCCGGCGCCGACGAACAGGCTGATTTTCTCGAGGAGTTCGCTGAACTTGTAGGGTTTGGAGATGAACAGATCCGCTCCCATCTCGGTGGCCAGCTTCACGTCGGACTCTTGCTTTCGAGCGCTGAGAATGATTATTGGAATGCCCTTGAACTTCTCGTCGAATTTGAGAAGCCGACACACTTTGTAGCCATCAAGCTTCGGAAGCATGAGGTCGAGAATGATGAGAGCGGGAGCCTCTTCGCGCGCCTTACACAGTCCTTCCTGTCCGTCCACCGCAAGCGACACCTCAAACCCGGCACCCTCCAATCTGTATTTGAGGACGTCCGCGAGAGGCGCTTCGTCTTCGACGATAAGGATTCTCTTCGGTTCGTTCATGTTTCTACTCCGTGAGAAGACGGGGGGTAACAAACACCAGCAGATCCACCTTCTGTTTCGCCTTGACCTCGTGCCTGAACAGCCTGCCCAACAGGGGAAGGTCGCCAAGCAGCGGCAGTTTCTTGACGGTCACCGTCTCGATTTCCTTCACGAGACCGCCTATGACGAGAGTCTCACCGCTTCTTACAATCACTTCCGTGTCGGCTTCTCTCGTCGAAGTCACCGGTCTTTCGTTGAATTGTCCTCTGTATTCGACTATTTCGCTGACCTCCGGGCGGACCTTGAGCACGATGGCACTGTCTGCGCCCACACGGGGAGTGACGAGCAATTTCATGCCCACCTTCTTCTCCTCGTACCCGATCACCTCCATGCTGCCCGTCTCCTTATGCCTTTCGTACAGCGCAATCGGCACCACGGTCCCCACGGAGATCTCCGCAGGCCTGTTTTCCAGTGTCGTGATCCGTGGGTTGGCAACAAGATTGGAGTTGGTTCGAGAGGCAAGCATTTCGAGTGCGATCTTGAGTCCGGTCGCGTTCAGTTTCCCAAAGGTGAAATCGCCTGCTTTCGCGTAGGGGAAGATCTCTCCCGCCGGGAATGCGGTCACCCCACTGCTGGAACTGACGCCGGGATCGGGAGTCGCGAACGCGCCCGAAGTGGCGCCTTTGTCGAACGGAAAGGTCGTCGGAGCTACCGCCCCGGACGCCTCGAGGCCGATCTGCCAGTTGATACCGAGCCTGTCCTCCCTACCCAGGGTAGTCTCGATGACCCTGGTCTCGATGTCCACCTGCCTCGGCCTCACGTCCAATTCACGCAGAACGTTCTCGATGGTCGAGAGGCGTTTCTCGGTGTCCGAAATAATCAGGATGTTTGCGAGCCGATTGGAACCGGCATGACTGGCGGCCGCCCCGCCCGAAAACGCCTCGGCTTTGCCCCCGGGTGAAAGCAGCCGCGAAACGGCCTCCTTTGCCGAGATCACATCAATGTAGTTGAGTGCGAACGTGCGCGTGACAATCCGAGACGGAGCAACGATGACACAGCCGTTCTCATTCAGGAACTCGACGCCCGTGGCCCTGGTGATGGCCTCGAGCGCTTCCTCGAGAGAAACACCGGCCATTCTCAGAGTAATCGCCCCCACGGTATCCCCACCAAACACGAAGTTCATCCCCGTTTGAGCCGACAGAGTCCTCACCACATCGGCCAGGTTGGCGTTCTTGAAATCGAGCGTCAGTTCCCCTCTGGCCGCTTCCAGTCGCGGACTCTGCCCGGCGGTGAGGACGAGCACCGCCGCAATCAGGGTGACCAGCGTCACGCGCCTCGCAAGCCGTCCTCTGCGCCTGGCACGGGGCTTCCGGCGGGCAGGTTCGGACGCGCGTTCAAGAAGCCACCTTCCGTTCTCGGGGTTCCTCGATCTTCTCTGATTCGAGCTTTTCATGTTTGTACCGCTCCCTTATTCGCGTGGCGAGCTCAACGCCAGCCTGACTGTCTGCCCGCCCCCTGCAAGAATCACGTAGTCCTGGCCGATGTGCATCAATCTCATCTTCCCGACCCGGTCGCCGGGCCTCATGAGTTCGCCGTCAATGAGCGCGATCTCTCCGCCCGGCCCCCTGGCTATTCCCTGCAGCCGCGAAGCGGGAGGGACTATTCCTGATTCCGGTCCTTCCGACCCTGGGGCGGCTTCCCCCTCTGAAGGTGTAATCGGGAGAGAGAACTTGTCTCCGAACGGGTCTGCTCCCCATTCCAGGTTCGTGTCCACGACGTCCTGCTGTGAGGAGGCCGGGACAGACGCGACCAGGTTCATTTCCTGGGGTGCGGCAGAGAGGGACCTCCCTCGCGCCCTGTTCTTCTTCATCTGCTGATCCATGCCTCCTATCGCGAGCAGGACAACAACGAGCACGCCTATCACGACGTACGTGCTCTTGCTCATTTTGAACGTGAAGAAACCTGGCATCTTTCCCAATCCAGACCCTACGCCTGCCCCTTCGCGAACGCGCTGACGAGGAGTCCGGCGTCCAGTCTGGCTCCCCCTTCCAAGGTCTTTCTTATCTCAATCCTCTCGACAACGATCGTGAGCGGCCCCTGCTCGAGTTCCCGCAGGAACTCGCCCATCGCAGTGTAACTCGCTGTTCCACGAATCCAGATCTTCTGGCAAGTATAGGTGACCTGCTCGCCGTTCTGAGAAGCCGCGGTCATCACCTCCGGCTCTCCGTCCGGCAGGACGGTGTAGATTTCCACTGCGTGCTTCTTCCCAAAGGACGCGATTTCTTCCAGGAGCGCGGGAACCAACTCCGACGCGCTTATGGCGCGCGCCGGCGCGGTGAGCTCGACTCCGCTGCTTCTCATCTCGTCCATTTCGCCCGCCTGGCTTCTTATGCTCTCAATCTGCGTGCGAACGGATAGCAGTTCCTCCCCGGCTCTCGAAGTCCTTCGTATCGCAGGCACAACCGTCGCCACCTCCACGGCCAGGGTGCACGAAATCAGTGCCAGGACCACAAAGGCCCTGTATCGCAACACTGAGACCCGAAGCTGCTCCAAAGTCTATGTCCTTTCCCCGACTTCCTCTCACATCGGAATCAACTGCGCGCTCAGTTGAATGAGCCCGCGACAAGTCCGCAGGTCAACGAGAAACCCGCCAGACGACCGTCCGCCGCTTCACTGCGCACCAACCTGACGTCGGCGAGAAACGGAGAGCCGGACAGTGACAACATGAGCTCTCCGAGCACTTCCTCCAGCCTTCGCTGAGAGATCCGCATGTAACCGGTCAGCACGAGTCTCGGTGAAGGTGTCTCTGTGCTCCCGGGGACGTTGGGGATTTCGACGGCCATCCCGGTGAGCTGCACGTCGCCCCCGACCCTTGCACTGACGTCCATCATCACCTTCGACCACTGCACGACCGGCCCCGTGACCTGCTGCATGCTGGAGCGCATCGTCTCCTGCATCGCAAGTGACTCGCCGAATTCCCTCACCTTCTGCTGAACTCCCGAAAGCTGCTCGAGTTCTTGTTTCTCTCTCGCCAGGTTCGCGGCCCAAGTCTTACCGTGTTGATACGCAATCACCGATGTACCAAGCATCAGCGCCAGCGCCACGGCTGCGATAGGTGCGAGTCTCACCCTTCCCAGAGTCTTCCTCACTCGATCGATTCGCGTTACCCGGGAAAGGTCAATCCCCTGGTACCCGTTCAGTGACAGACCCAGGCAGAGGGAATAGAGCTCCCACGGGACGTCCTTGTCCGAACGGACACGCGGCCCAAGTCCGCCCACGAGCGAAGCGATCGGACGAACTTCAATCTTGAGAACCGAGCTCACGTATTCGCAGAGACCGCGCAGCCTTGCTCCGCCCCCGCTCAGATAGATCCTGTCAACGAGATTCCCCATGAGTTCCTCGCTTGAGTATTCTATCGAGCTCCATATCTCGCGAAGGAGGCGCTCCAGCACGGGCCTCATCATTACAAGAACGTTCTCTCCGGAAAGCTCGCCCGCACCTTCCGCCGTCCAGGCTTCGCCCGTCGCCGCAGCTGCTGCGCCGGGGGCACTCTCCGCCACCGCGAGCTCGCGCTCCACGTGGGTTCGTTCCTCCAGCACGTTCCCCTCCGGCTCGCTGCCGGGGTTGTCCGTCTTCTGCTCGCCGGAAAGAGGCACACCAAACTTTCTCTTGATCTCCTCTGCTTCCTCAAACTCGAAGACCAGGTCGGGCCCTCCGGCCGTCACGATTCTCGTCAGTGCCTCAGAAAGGTTCTTGCCTCCGACGCTCAACTCCCTGGCGAGAATCAGCTCCCTGTTCTTGAAGACGCAGATGTGCGACCCGGAACCACCCACGTTCAGAATGACCTTCACCCCATCTGCGTCTCCGGTTCCCAGCGCTCGGATGAGGCTTCGATAAGCGAGTGCAAGCGTACTCACGCGTTGAACGACGAGACCGGCCGACTCGAGAACAGAGAGGCAGGCCCTCACATTTTCTGCATCGGCAGCGGCGATTAGGAATCCCGTCTTGGCAGACGCTACTCCGGCCCCGGCCGGTTCGTAGTCAACGATCCCGCCTCCTGCCTGCGCGGCCGATGTCTTCTTCCATTCGAGTTCGAGCGCTCTGCGCGTTTCTGCGCCCGGCATTCGAGGCAGGGAGATCTGTTTGAACTGTACCAGATGGTCCGGCATGCAGGCCCAGCAGGGTTTACCCGATAAAGAAAGCTCGCTCGCCATTTCCCTGAGACTCGCCCCAACACGATCCCAATAGGCCCGACCACGCAATTGATCGCGCACGGCAAGCCGTCGCTCTGCAGTAGCCACGAAGCGTGTTTCGTCCCTGCGGAACACGATGTGCGCGACCCGCACCGACGTCCCCCCCAGAGCAACCGCGACGACTTCTCGCGGTTGCTGTGACAGGAGGCAATCGGCGAGCTTTCTCCCGACGCGACCGAGGCCGTATTTCAGTCGACGAGTTCCTTCCATGTTCGTGCCACTTCCTCCGCGGCAGTTGAGTACGTCACCCTGTAGCCGACTGCGTCGATGTAGATGGTGCTGGCGTCTGCCGAGCCCTGCTTCGAGTCCTCAACGTACAGCTCGAGATCGTCCTCGAGGTCCGACATGCTCCAAGTGCGCGAGCCGGTCACTTCTATGTACTCAACCCCTTTGTTTGCCACACCCACGTGCTGGTTGAGTGTGGCGGTCGCAATCGTGTACGTCGACCCTTGTCTGCTGTTGTCCAGGTACACGGAGAGCTGAACGTCATCGTTACTGAGAGCGTTTGTGATGTAGAAAGAGATGGCCGCCTCCACTTTCGTCACCGTGCCCGTGTAACCCGAGTTCGTGAAGCCCGTGAATACCCCCGCGTATGGCCCCGAAGGCGACCACTGACCGCTGCCGTAGGTACCGTTCGGCCCGGATGAAGAGTCATATATGTTCGCGATTGACGTGTATTTCTTTCCGGACTGCACCGAGACGGCGTTTCCCTGGGCCGTCGCCCACGTGGTGAAACCGGAGGAGCCGGAAGGGGAAACGACGACTCTCAGCTTCCGTTCTGCACCGTTTACCGTCCCCGTTACTCCCACGAACTTCTGTCCCGGCGAAAGCGGAGTCCCGTCTTCCAGGCTGTCGCGGACCTCCACCACGAAGCTTCCGAGGCCCACCGCCTTGCCCGGAGCGGAAAGCCCGGTCCAGCCCGGTGAGCCCGTGAGCATCTTCGCAGCAAACTGCCTTCCCGCCTCTGCCACGAACAGAGCCTGGACGGAGCTCAAGTGCGCCGCCGCTATGTCCAAGTCAATCCCGACCATTGAAACCAAAACCATTCCGAGCATCGAGAGAACGAGGAGCATCATCACTGCCAGGATGACGGTTGACCCACGGGAGACGGCCGCACCCCCCGCAAGCCATCCGATCGCCGGCGGCCCACCATCAATGATTGCGAACATACACGCTGCTCCTCATCTGCGTGTTCTTGTCGCCGTCCTTGAGACGAAGAGTGAAACCGATGCGCCAGATGGTCTCCGGTGACGGGGCGGCCGAGCCCGTTGAGTCGAAATAGGAGAATCCCAACGAATCCACACGCGCCGTCAGTACGCTCGATACCAGGTTCCTCTGAAACACGAGTTCCCCTCCGCTCGTCCCGTCCCACGAGAATCGGACTGAATCACCGGCCATTGTTCTGAAGTAAAGGCTTCTCTGGGCCGTCTCCTTGTAGCTGGTCCGATCCTTGATTCCTCTCATCTCTTTCGACATCCGCTCCGCGGCCATGCGGCAGTTCTGGAGAATCCCTTCAAGCTTGTCCGTCTCCTCGTAACTGCGCGCGGCTTCCACGAAAATTCGACCGAAAACGAGCGATACGATTCCCACAATCACTATGACGATGATGAGCTCGGTCAGACTTTGTCCGCCGTCTGTCGTCCCGCGTCGCCTCTTGTTTGCTTCGTGTCCCATCAGTAGTTCGTGACCCAGGTGCAAAGGCTCACACCGTCTATCGCCGCGTTGCTCACCGTCACGGTGATCGTTCTGTACGTCACTCCCGAATAGGCCGAATCCGCCGCAATCGCAACCGTTCGCGAGAAACCGTCGTATCCTGAGACGGGGTTCTCAGCAGGGTAGTTGGCCGGCATTACGTAATCGAATCCCCTCGCCGGGGAGAAGCGGTCTGCCACTATCTCCTCCAGCTTCTCCTGCGCCAGATTAGTGGCCGTCGAGATGAGGTATCCGTCCCCGCTTCGCAGGGAGCTATTTACAAACATTGAAAGAAGGGGAAGCCCTACGGCGCCCAGAATGATCACGGCCAGCACGACCTCGAAGAGCGAAAACCCTTGCTCCGCTCCCAGCGAACGTGCCGTGCGCCAACCGCGCGCTCCTTCCCGCGGCATTAACGTTCTCACAGATGTTCTCAGCCCCAGGCGTCCGTTCACTCCAACCACACCCTTCCGGTATTGACCCCCACTGCGACCGTATCACTCAGTCCTTGAAAGGAGACGACCACGCGGCCGTCCAGC
>JAZDPI010000081.1:0-14450 GCA_043797775.1 Candidatus Eiseniibacteriota bacterium | reverse complement strand
GGTGATGTGGGATGGTAAGAGTGATCGTGGTGAGAGGGTGGCAAGTGGAGTGTTCTTCTATCAGCTTGATGCTCCTGGATACAAGAGCGCCAAGAAGATAGTGATCCTCCAGTAAGCCCTCAGGCTTAGTCACTGTATGGGATTGGAAGGAGTTGGGGCCCTGTGTCCCAACTCCTTCCGTCTCTTTGGGGTGGCTGCTTCCGCCGGGGTTGCATGACCGGCCGGCGCCGCACTCGTGCGACGCGCATTTTTGGTTGACAACCTTGAGTACCTTTGATAACGTAATTCAATCACATGAAGATGTCCTATTTGCCTAAGCTTCTTATCGTTACCGCTAACCAGGATACACGGAGGTGTTGACAGATGCGAGTCCGCGCCTGGGCAGTTCTTCTCCTGATCGTCCTGCTGCTCGCAGGAATGGCCGGGTTGTTTCAGGGGTGCAGGAAGGAAAGGCCGGGTTTTGAGAGAAATCTCCCTCCAGAGACTTTCCTCTCGAGCGTCCCTCTTGACAGCACGTACGTGTTCTATCGTGTGAGGCTCTACTGGGGAGGTTTGGATCCCGACGGTCAGGTGGTCGGCTACTTCTACGCCGTAACGGACAGCAACATCGCAGTGGCGGAGACATCGTGGGTATTCACGACGGCGACCGACATGGAATTCTCGCTCACTGCCAACAACCCCGAGATGCTTGGGCATCGCTTCTATTGCAGGGCGGTCGATGAGAGAGGGCTCGTGGATCCGACCCCGGCGTTCGTATTCTTCTATGCAAGAGATTTCAACCTGCCCAAAGTCACGTTCACGAAGTCATACGCTGTCTCTCCCAGGGCAGAGATCATACCTCTCAGCGCTTCCAACAGAACGCAGTTGTTTGATTCCATCCCGGGGGATACTGTTCCCACCGGTTCCTATTTGCATTTCGCCTGGAGAGGATGGGACGACGACCCCGGCGGCTATTTGACGGGGTTCCTCTACAGAACAAGTGACGACGCCACGTACAGAGGGGGTACTCTGGCAGACACCTCCTTTTCCACACAGGTCACCAGGATGGGTCTTATCAGTGTCGAAGTTCGTGCCATAGACGACGCCGGAGCCAGGAGTCGTCCCGACACTGCCAGGTACGTCGTGGTGAACAACGATCCGGACACCCGGCTTCTGCCTCCCTGCGAGGGATGTCCTAAGGGCTTCATGGAAGGCGGCTCGATCCCGAGGAGGGAAGGCGATACGCTGAGACTCACGGGCGACGTAAAGGTTGCGTTCTCCTGGGACAGTTGGGACAAAGACGGTTTTGTGATCGGGTGGTCCCACAGACTGACGCGATACGGAGGCGGACCCGCTTACCTGCAGGTAAACAACACGACGTGGGAAAGCGCCACCCTGGTCAGCTCCGACTACGAGTTCATGGTCAGGGCGCGCGACAACGAGATGAAGGACGAGGGCGCGCCCGCCATCTGCAAGTTTTATGTGAATTGCGCCCCGTATTTTGAGGGGCAAAGGCGGTGCTGCACCTGTACCGGAGACCCGATAGAGTGCACGTTGCAGTGCAAGAACGCCGTAGGGGTGGTGGGATCTGTAGTAATCGACACCCTGGACTGCGCTGCCTGTGACCTTGACGGTCCGAACGGCCGGGCTATCGAGTACCAGACCATCCTGAACGGACATGAGGGGCCGTGGCGTGGCGGTCCTGGCACCTCCGGCGAAAACGTGGATATCTTGACCGCGTCAGACGGGTTGACTAGCGGTTGGAACACTGTCATAATCAGGGCAAGGGACCATCAGCCCGATGGGACAATCGCTCGACAGGTGGAGACTACCAGGACATTCTACGTGGATGTCCCGGTTCCTCAAGGGAAGTGAGATCCATGAAAACTCGGTGCGTGCTCATCTTGGTTTTGGCTGTCTTGGTATCCGGGCTTCTCGTTTTGTGTGGCTGTGACAAACGCCGCCCGGACGATAGAGTCAAGAACACCCTGCCTTCCGTGAAAGTCTCCGGTGGGCCGCCCCAGGGCGGTATCGGTACCTACTCCGTGCCGATATATTGGTTCGGCTGGGACTCCGACGGTGTCGTCGAGTACTTCCTGTACGCGATTGACGACACGACACAGTGGACGGAAACCAGGTACTTCCAGGGTTCGTTTCTCTTCACGGCCGATTCCGTCCGCTCCGGTGAGGAGTTTGGCGGGTGGCACACGTTCTGGATCAAGGCCGTGGACAATGACGGCGCTCACTCTAAGCTTGACTACCTGACCTTCGACGCCAGGACTGTGGCCCCCAGAACCACGATACGCAGCCCCAGGTGCGTCACTGACCCTACCGGGGGCCTTTTTTGCCAGGGGGCGGTGGGTGTGGGGCTGTCCGTCAAGATCGTGTGGGAGGGTGACGATCCGGACAGCAGAGACCCGAGGAGAGAGCCCGTCGGATACAGATGGCGTCTCATGAACGTCAACACTTACTGCCAGTGCGAGTTTCCTCCGTTTCCGCCCGACCCTCTTGCGATCCGATGGCTGCAGGAGGCCCTCAGGCAGCCGGACTACTTTCCCGACAGCACGTCCTTCTGGTCGGCGCCCACCACCCAGACGGAGATAGTGTTCCGGAATCTCACCGCGGGTACCTTCTGGCTCTTTGGTCTGAGGGCAATCGACGAGGCCGGTGCAGTCGAGCCCGCCCTGATCCTGGACAGGAATCTCCTGTACTTCACTACGGCCGCCGGTTACGGCGTCCCCACATTAGATATTTGTGAGGGATCGAGCTGCCACAACTGGCCGGCGGGGGAAGCCGTCTGGCAGCGGGAGGTCCCTGCCGGGAGGCCTCTGAGTTTCAGGTGGAGCGGCAGCGCAGATTTCTACGGCGGTACCATCTCGGGCTACTCCTACGGCGTGGACATCGAAGATCTGAACGATCCGGAACAGTGGGAGGTCGGATGGAGTCTTGAGGTCACCAGCGCCACTGTGACGTTCGACAAACCGGGAGTCCATTACTTCTACGTGAAGGTAAAGGACTACGCCGACATAGAACAGCTTGGGATCGTGGAGCTCGAGGTCGTGGAATTTCTGTTTGACAGGGACATACTTCTGGTGGACGACTTCTTCGATAGCTGGCCCAGAGACATTGACCACGATCAGTACCTGGACAGGATTCTGACCAGGTGTCGCGACTACACCGATTCCGTTTACGTGTTCACGGTGTTCCCGCCGGCCGTTGTGGGGACGGCGCGCGAGACTTTCCAGAGATGGGCGCCTCCCACGCTCTCGGAGCTTACGCGCTACAAGTTCGTGATTTGGGACACCGACGCGCGTCAGAATTCGTTCGACACAGGTTGGAACAGAGACGTTTTGAACGGTATCCTTGACGTCTATCTCAAGGGTGGGGGGCGTCTGTGGGTCTACGGTCTGGAGATAGTAAGGGGTTCGTACCCCAACCCGGGGGAGAACCCTTACCCGATTACGCCTCTGGACGGCACGTTCGCTTACAGGCACCTCAGAGTTTCCGGCACCGTGAATGTTGCGACTTCCGCAAGCGGCCCCATAGACGGGTTCATGAGGGCCGTTCCCAACAGAAAGATATCGAATGAGATGCCGACTCTCGAAGTCGCGTCCCAGTGGAGCACGCCGATGCAGAGCATTGAAGCCGTCCTGACCGCCATGCAGGATCCTATGCGTGAGCAGAGGCCGGACACGCTGTGTTTCTATGTGGCCGCGAGGCCGACAAGCTCGACGTTCCACAACAAGGCGTGCGGCTTCAGGTTCTACGACCGTTACAGCGGGTCAAAGCTGGTGTACATGGGCCTCCCGATTCACTATTTCGTGGAGAGTAAGGCGGAATCGCTTGCCACTTTCGTCACTGACTGGATGTTTGCAGACATGCCCACTACGGGGAGGGCGCTTGTGCGGAGGTAGCGGCACTACGAGTCAACGCAGAGGATTTCTCCGAGTACAATCACGTTGTCGTAGTTGACAGGAAGGAGTCTATGGCGCAGAACAAAACGGTTTCAATGCTCTTGCGTCCCCGGCCGGCGCACGGGATTGCTCTGTGTGTCTCTCTTCTGATTGTCTCGATTTTTCTCTCGCCGCCGCCTCAAGCCTCGGCGCAGGGGAGTCTGTATCCCTTTTTCACGGGTGTCTCGTGCGGTGACAGGGAAGTGAGGCTCGCCTGGTCCGACACGGTTGAAGTCAGGCTCGGGCAGATCAGAGACAGCCTGCGGGCTCTCGGCCAGCCTGTTCCCAATTCGCTGAAGTTCGGCGGGTACAGGCTGTGGCGCAGTGAGACTCCGGACACGTTGAGAATGGTCCTTCTAAGGGAGTTCACGAGAGCCGACACCGTGAGTTGGACTTTCCTGGGGCGCGTTCGCCAATTCGTCGACCCTGATTCCGTCTTCGAGATTCGACTCGTGAAGACGAGGGTCGGATACGATTCGGTGTACGTGAGGTTGCGTGTCAGGCTCGACATCCCCGGACCCTTCAACGGCATGGGTTACTACTACTCCGTCACGTACTTCGACAGTGTCGGCACGCAGCGCAGTGCCAAGGCCGATTGCTTCACGTACATGCCGGTACATTCGGTGGCCCCGCAGAACCGCAACATCGAACGCGTGTGGGTGGTTCCCAATCCCTATCACGGTGGTTCTCCGTGGGACGCCAGCGAAGGCAGGCGAATCCAATTCGTAAACCTTCCCTCGGTTGCGAAGGTCAGCATATACACCGTGACGGGTGAGTTGGTCACGGTTCTCAATCACCCCGATCTCAACTACTTCAACTACGGGAACTACGGTGGGGCGTTGAACTGGAACCTCACCAACGAGTACGGGGAAGAGGTAGTGCCGGGTGTCTACATCTTCCATGTCGAAGCACCGGATGGGGAGGAATACCGAGGTCACTTCGTAATCATCCGTTGAACGTCGGGAGATTTTCGAGATTCTCTGAGCCGCTGAGGTTGAGTCAGGATGCTCCGACTTCGGCGGTTCTTAATGAGTGCCGAGTTCCTTCTCGGTTCAACCTGAACGGGCTCTCGGGTTGCCGGACGGCCCGGAGGCAGCGTCCGGCTCGGAGCCGTTGTCTCTCTCCGAGCGTAAGAACTTAGATCGTGCTGAGGGGGTTTGTCATGGAGTACAAGAACTTCATAAACGGAAAGTGGATCAACGCGAGCACCGGCGAGAAATTCGAGAACCGGAACCCTGCCGATTGGGATGAAATCATAGGCGTTTTTCCCAAATCGGGACCCACAGACGTAGACGAGGCCGTCGTCGCGGCGGAGGAAGCGTTCAAGAAATGGCGGCTCGTGCCTGCTCCGAAGCGGGCTGAGATGCTGTTTCGCACGGGGGAACTTCTCAAGAAGTACAAGGAGGAGATTTCCCGCGACATGACCAGGGAGATGGGGAAGGTCATACAGGAGACCCGCGGCGACACACAGGAGGGCATCGACACGGCATACTACGCCGCAGGAGAAGGGCGAAGGCTCTTCGGTGAGACAACCCCGGCTGAACTTCCCAACAAGTTCGCAATGTCGATCAGACAGCCGATCGGTGTGTGTGGAATAATAAGCCCCTGGAATTTCCCCATGGCGATTCCGACGTGGAAGATATTTCCGGCGCTCCTTTGCGGCAACACAGTAGTGTTCAAACCTGCGAGTGACACTCCTCTCACCGCCGTGAAGCTGGTGGAAGTGCTCGCCGAAGCCGGGTTTCCTCCCGGGGTCGTGAACCTGGTCCACGGCACAGGCTCGGGCGTCGGCACACCGCTCATCGAGCACCCGCGCGTGAGGCTCGTCTCGTTCACGGGATCTTCGCAGGTGGGCAAGCAGATCGCCTCCTCGTGCGGAAAGAGTCTCAAGAGAGTCTCGCTTGAGCTCGGCGGTAAGAACGCACAGATCGTCATGGACGACGCCGACCTGGAACTCGCCGTGGAGGGTGCCCTGTGGGGTGCGTTCGGAACGACCGGGCAGAGGTGCACGGCGACGAGCAGGCTTATTCTGCACGAGGCAATCAAGAGCCGGTTTCTTTCGTTGCTCGTGGAGAGAGTCAGGAAACTGAGGCTCGGCAACGGGCTCGACACGAGAAGCGAGGTCGGCCCTCTCGTGAACAAGGACCAGAGGGAGCAGATTCACTATTACGTGGAGGTGGGCAAGCAGGAAGGGGCCAGGCTTCTGACCGGCGGAAAGCCGTACGAGGAGGGTGACTGCAAGAAGGGCTGGTTCTACGAACCCACGGTCTTCGACGACGTCGAACCCAACATGCGAATTGCGCAGGAAGAGATCTTCGGGCCGGTCGTGGCCGTCCTGAAGGCGCGCAGTCTGACCGACGCCATAGAGATTCTCAACAACAGTAGTTACGGTCTTTCGTCTTCCATCTACACCAGGGACATCAATTCCGCCCTCGTTGCGATACGAGACATAGAAGCCGGTATCACATACGTAAATGGTCCGACGATAGGGGCGGAGGTGCATCTGCCGTTCGGAGGGGTGAAGGAGACGGGGAACGGTCACAGAGAATCGGGAACGGCGGTGCTGGACGTGTTCACTGAGTGGAAGTCCGTGTACATAGACTACAGCGGCAAGCTCCAGAAGGCGCAGATAGACGCGGTGAAGGTGGACTAGCGCTGTCGGGCCCGGGCCGGGTCGTGGGAGGAAGATTCTGCCCGCGCCGGGAGGACGGTGCCGGGAGGACGGCGCCGGCATGCGCCGATAGAGCACGTAGATGGAGGCCGGGTAAGGAGGTAGAATGGCGGCACGCAGAAGAGAACTGAGGAGGACGAGGCGTCTTCCCGGCCCGAAGGCGTCGAGGCTTATTGAAAAGGACAGACGTTACATGTCCAAGTCGCACACGAGAGTGTATCCTCTCGTTGTTGACAGGGGCAGGGGAGTCTGGCTCTGGGACGTGGACGGGAACCGCTTTCTGGATTTCAACGCCGGCATTGCCGTGTGCGCCACCGGGCACAGCCATCCCGCCGTCGTGAGAGCGATAAAGGCCCAGGCCTCGCGTTTTCTGCACATGTCCGGGATGGATTTCTACTACGCTTCTGAAATCAATCTGGCCGAGAAGCTTGCGGAGATCGCGCCCGGCAAGTTTGCAAAGCGCGTGCTCCTGTGCAACTCGGGAACCGAGGCGGTAGAGGCCGCGATAAAACTCTCCCGCTACCACGCGCGGCGCAGTCACATCATCGCTTTCTACGGTGCTTTCCACGGGCGCAGCATGGGTTCGCTGTCTCTGACCGCCAGCAGGGCCGTACAGAGACGAAACTTCGCTCCACTGCTTTCCGGCGTGACGCACGTCCCCTACGCGGACTGCCTCCACTGTTGCTACAATCTTACCTTTCCGGCGTGTGATTTCGCCTGCATCAACTTCATCGAGGAAGTCGTGTTCAAGAAAACGACGCCTCCGGAGGACGTGGCGGCGATCTTCGTTGAGCCGATTCAGGGCGAGGGGGGTTACATCATTCCCCCCGACGGCTATCACGCCCGTCTGAAGAAGCTGGCGGAGAAGTATGGCATTCTCTTCGTGGCCGACGAGGTGCAGTCGGGAATGGGGCGAACCGGAAAGATGTTTGCCATAGAACACTGGGGCGTAACCCCCGACATCATCGCGATCGCAAAGGGTGTCGCCTCGGGTCTTCCTCTTGGGGCCGTGGTGGCCCGGTCCCCTCTCATGGACTGGGAGAGCGGGGCCCACGGAAGCACGTTCGGGGGAAACCCCGTCTGCTCAGTTGCCGCGCTCGAGACCATTCGTCTCATCCAGGAAGGTCTGATGAAGAACGCCGCGAAGATCGTGACCTTTCTAATAGAATCGCTCAAGGACATACAGAGACGTCACGGTTCGATTGCGTGGGTGAGAGGCAAGGGACTGATGATCGGAATGGACGTGGTCAAGACCTCGGACAACAAGAGAAGCGATTCGCAGAAACGTGATGCTCTCGTACAGCGCTGTTTTGAGAATGGGCTGCTAATACTTGCCTGCGGCGAGAGTTCCGTGAGATTTTCGCCTCCGCTGGTGGTCACAAAAAGTGAGGCGGGACTGGCGCTGGAGATATTCGAGGAGTCGCTCACAGAGCTGGAGAGATAGCGGGTCAACGCCGGACGAGCCGAATCCGGGTTGCCGAGGGCACAGCAACCGGGACGCCGGAGGCTCGAACTGAAGGCCGCCGCGGGAGGCTCGAGTTGAGACTTTACGAGTACGAGGGAAAAGAGCTCTTCAGAAGAGCCGGAATACCGATTCCCAAAGCCGTGCAGGCAACGGACGCCGTTGGCGCTGCGAAAGCCGCCGGCGATCTGGGCCTCCCGGTCGTCGTCAAGGCTCAGGTTCTAACCGGGGGCCGCGGCAAGGCCGGAGGCGTGAGAAAGGCGCACAGCGAATCGGAAGTCGAAACGGTGGCCAGAGAGATTCTCGGCCTCAGAATATCGGGCTTCCCGGTCGAGAGGCTTCTGGTCGAGGAATGCCTTGATGCAGACAGGGAGCTCTACGTAGGAGTGAGCATCGACAGGGTGAAGTACTGTCTGGCCGTCATAGCCTGCGGCGAGGGCGGCGTGGACATCGAGGAAGTCGCCAAGGCTTCACCTGAGAAGATAAGTCGCGTTGACCTCAGGGTCACCGAAGAGATGCTGCCGCACCAGGCCCTTCACCTGGCAAAAGCCGTGGGTCTTAGCGGAGGGCTTCTGCGGGCCGCGTCCGACGTCGTCCTTTCTCTCGTAAGAGTCTTCCGGCGTCACGAGGCCAAGCTTGCCGAGATAAACCCGCTGATTCTCACGAGGGACGGGAAGCTAGTTGCCGCGGATTCCAGGATGAGCATCGACGAAGACGCGCTGTTCCGTCACCCCGAGCTCTCCGATATGGGGATAGAGAAGCGACACGAGGAGGGAGAGCTCACCGAAAGAGAGAAGAAGGCCAGAGAGTGGGGGATACCCTATCTCGACCTTGACGGCGACATCGGCATGTTCCCCGGTGGGGCCGGATTCGGCATAATGGGCAACGATTTCATCAATTTCTATGGAGGCCGCCCGGCCAACTTCATGGATTCGGGAGGTGGCCCGACGCCTGAGCGCCTCGCCAGGATGCTCGAGCTTCTCGAGGACAACCCCAACGTCGTCGCGATTTTCGGTGCGAGGTTCGGAGGCATCTCCAGGTGCGACGACTTCGCAAAGGGCGTCGTCATGTTCCTCAAGCAGAAGGGGCTCACCAAGCCCATGGTCATGAGGATGACCGGCAACATGTGGCAGGAGGGCGTGAGGATATTCGAAGAGGCCAGGAATGAAGCTCCCGGACTTTTCAAGAACATCGAGATTCACGGCATCGAGACCCCCATTGAGGAGATCGCGAAGAGGGCCATAGAGCTGGCTCGCCGGGCCGGAAGAGTAAGTGATGAAGAAGGGCTCGGGCACGAAGCGCGCGGGCAGGAAGGGTGCCGGTAGGGCGGACACGCGCAGGAAGGAAAGATAGGTGGCCATTCTCGTCGATGAACACAGCAGGGTCGCCGTCCAGGGCATCACCGGCGGCGCAGGGAGCTTTCACGCGAGGAGAATGCTCGAGTACGGAACGAGGATTGTAGGCGGCACGTCGCCCGGCAAGGGAGGTGGG
Organism: Candidatus Eiseniibacteriota bacterium; assembly: GCA_043797775.1. Lineage (GTDB taxonomy): Bacteria > Eisenbacteria > RBG-16-71-46 > JAFGJU01 > JAFGJU01 > JAZDPI01. The sequence continues at coordinate 4,894 of JAZDPI010000081.1, read as the reverse complement.
CAGGTGCACGGCCTTCCCGTCTTCGACACCATGGAAGAGTGCGTGAGAGAGACGGGCGCCGACGTTTCCGTGATATTCCTGCCGGCCCAGTTCGTGCTCGACGGGGCAATCGAGGCGATCAGAGCCGGGGTCAGAGTCGCCGTCGTGGTTCCAGAACACATACCCGTTGCCGACATGATGAGGATTAGAGAGGAAGCTCTGAAAGTGGGCGCGCTTGTGATCGGCGGGAACACTGCCGGAATAATAAGCCCCGGAAGGGCGAACGTGGGGATAATGCCGGACATTGCGTTCAAGCAGGGGCGAGTCGGAACCGTGTCCCGCTCGGGCTCACTTACGTACTACGTGGCCGATACGCTTTCGAGCTCCGGATTCGGTGAGACAACTTGCGTGGGCCTGGGGGGAGATCCCGTTCTCGGCACGACGTTCGAGGAGGTGCTGGACCTCTTCGATAAGGACGCCGAGACCAGGGCCGTTGTGCTCGTTGGAGAAATAGGCGGGGTCTATGAGGAGATGGTCCCGCCTAGAATGGCCCGGATGTCAAAGCCCGTCATCGCCATGGTGGCCGGTCTCCACGCCCCCAAGGGAAAGAGAATGGGCCACGCGGGTGCAATAATAGAGGGACAGATGGGCACGGCCACGGAGAAGCTCAAGGCTCTACAGAAGGCCGGAGCACACGTGGCGCGTACGTTCCTTGACATTCCTGCCATCCTGGGCAAGTTGGGCGTCTGAATTCGTCGGCTTAGGAGCTCCCCCGGCGGCTGCGTTGTTCGGCGAGCCGGTCGTTCGGCGACTGCGGCGTCCCGCGTCCGAGTCGTTGGGTACCCCTGTTGTTCCGTACCAGTGTTCTTCAGCTCCTGAGCTTTTCAGACCCGACCCGTCACTCTTTCACAGTAGATCGTGAAACATGAACTCTAACGTCATAATACCGGGGGTGTTGAGAGTGCGACGTAGGACGGGCTTCCGGGAGCTACTGCTCCGACACCGGCTCTCTTGGGACTTCTCAAGCCGGGCGAACTAATGTAACATGATAGGACTCTAAAGCAGCGTAGGACTCCGGAGCAACCTAGGAGGCGCCGCATGGGTTGGCCGACACGAATCACAAGGATTGAGCCCAACAGAATCACCGTTCGCGGGCAGCGTCTTGACGAGCTGATGGGAAAGCTCAGTTTTGCCGAGGTGGTGTACCTGATCCTCAGGGGCCAGCTTCCCGGCGAGCCCCACCGGAGAATCCTCGACGCCATACTGGTTGCCTCGATCGACCACGGTGTGACGCCCCCTTCGACCGTCTCCGCCAGAACAGTCGCGTCCTGCGGCGTGCCTCTCACGGCCGCGCTGGCTGCCGGTGTGCTTTCCATAGGGAAGCACCACGGAGGTGCCGTGGAGGACTGCATGAAGGAGTTGCTTGCGGCGGTGAAGGAGGCCCGGGAGGCGGGAGTAAGCCTCGAGGTGGAAGCGCGGAATCTGGTCGAGAGACTGAAGCGCGAAGGCAGGCGTCTCGCAGGCTTCGGGCACCGGATTCATACCCAGGATCCGCGGACCAAGAAGCTGCGCGAGCTTGCCCGCGAGTCGGGACTCTTCGGGCCGCATCTTGAGATGACGGAGTGCCTGGAGAAGGCCCTCAAGGAATCCTCCGGCAAGGATCTGCCTCTCAACGTCGACGGCGCCATTGCGGCAGTCCTCTGCGAGATGGATTTCCCACCGTCGGTGGGGAATGCGTTCTTTGTGATTGGGAGAATACCCGGACTGGTCGCACATATTTACGAGGAGACGACCACGATGAAGCCCATGAGAACGGTCGTGCCGTCCGAGGCTCAGTACGAGGGGAAGTGAGGAAGGTTCACGTGCTCCGGGCCGCGGTGGCGGCCTTGAAAGTCGGCGACCGGAAAAAGGCGAGGCAAAGATGAAAGACGAAACAAGAGCACTCTTCCCCGAGCTGAAAGAGATTTCCGACACTTCGCTTCGCGAGGCGACGCTCGGGGCCTGGCTTCTGGGCATGGAAAGAGGCGGGTGGACTCCTCGCGATCTCGATCTTCTTCCGTTCACGCTCCTGATACCGAAGTGCGACGTGAGCCTTCTCTCCCATACGAGAAGTGTGACTCGTGTCGCGATGCGAACAGGAGAGGTTCTGAGGGAATTCCACTCCGACTATCTGAAGGTAAACAAGGACGTGCTCTTATCCGGTGCCCTCGTGCATGACGTAGGGAAGCTCCTCGAGTTCGAGAAAAGGGAGGGCTTTTTCGTGAAAAGCTCTACCGGCAGTCTCCTGAGACACCCGTTCTCGGGAGTCTTTCTTGCCGAGAGGACGGGACTTCCTCCCGAAGTCCAGCACATCATAGCCGTTCATTCCCACGAGGGAGACGGCGGATTCCGAAGCACGGAGGCAATAATCGTCAACCATTCGGACTTCGTGGTTTTCGAGTCTCTCAAGGCCGGGGCCCGATAGACGGTGCTCAAGGCCGGGCAGACCGTGCGCAGAGAAGAGGGTGAGCAGATGACAATCATCGAGAAGATTCTTTCGAGGGGGGCCGGGAAAGAGGTCAAAGCCAACGAGAGAGTCTGGTCCGACGTGGATTTCGCCGTCATACGAGATTTCGGCGGCCCCAACGTGGTCCTCGAGTACGAAAAGCACTTCGGCGACCGTTCCGTTTGGGATCCTTCCAGGGTGGCCCTGACGTTCGACTATCAAGCCCCCGCCAAGGTATCCGAAGTTGCGAACAATCAAAGAATCTGCCGCGACTTTGCGAGGAAGCAGGGCATCCAGAAGGTATTCGACGTCAATACCGGCATCGGACAGCACGTGCTGCTCGAGCACGGCCTCATACACCCCGGCTCCATCGTCGTCGGAATGGACAGTCACATGAACCTTCTGGGTGCCGCCGGGAGTTTTGCTACCGGCGTCGGGACGACCGACATGGTCGCCGCGTGGCACTCTGGGAGACTCTGGTTCAGGGTGCCGGAGACCATCAAGGTGAGCTTCAAAGGCAAGTACGACTCCCCGACCTCGGCCAAGGATCTGACTCTCCACTTCCTCGCACAAATCGGCCCCGACAAGCCCAACTACAGGGCGCTGGAGTTCTACGGGGACGTGATTGAGCATTTTCATCTGCACGATGCCGTAACGCTTGCGAGCATGGTCACCGAGATAAACGGCAAGATCGGCTTCGTGCCGACCAACGCTGAGATCCTCGCTTTTCTCAAGAGCCGCACCGGCGCCTCCCCCGAGGCCGTCTCGGCTGACTCAGACGCCGCGTACTGTGAGGCCACGGAAATTGACGTGACCGGCCTCCCTCCGCAGGTCGCCTGCCCCCACTCACCCACCAACGTGCGACCCGTCTCAGAGGTGAAGGGCACAAAGATAGACTTCGCGTTCGTCGGCTCCTGTACGAACGGCAGGTACGAAGACATCGCGGTCGCTGCAGCCGTACTGAAAGCCGGCCGCAAGGTGCATCCGTCTGTTCAGCTCATCATAGTCCCGGCGACCATGGAAGTTGCCAGGAAGTGCCTGATGGCCGGATTCTACGAAACGTTCTTCGAAGCCGGGGCCATCGTGACAAACCCCGGCTGCAGCCTCTGCACGACGGGGCATCACGGCGTGCTCGGCAAGGGAGATGTCCTGATAAGCTCCTCCAACAGGAATTTTCTCGCGAAGCTGGGCAAGGGATCCCAGGTGTACCTCGCGAGCCCGGCCACTGTGGCGGCGTCGGCGGTGAAGGGGGAGATAGCGGATCCCTGCGAGTTCTTGAGATAGAGGTGCCGGGAGCGCGGCGGAGTTGGTGTCTCGGTGGATGACCGAGCTTCAAGAAGAGATCCAGTGAGTCGGAAGACGTGCTGGAGAAGGGGAGTGAGAGATGAAGTTTCGAGGCAAGGCGTGGGTCGCCGGAGACGACATTGACACCGACCAAATTTATCACGGTCAGTATCTGCCGCTGACCGACCCTCATGAGATGGCAAAACACGCCATGGAGTACGTGCCCGGCATGGAGAACTTCCCGCGTGAGGCGAAGAAGGGAGACATTGTCGTCGCCGGGAAGAACTTCGGCACGGGGAGCTCCAGAGAGCACGCCGTTCTCTGCCTTCAGTATCTCGGCGTCTCGTGCGTCCTGGCCGACTCGTTCAGCAGAATCTTCTTCAGGAACGCAGTCAACCTGGGATTTCCAATCATGGAGTGCCCCGGGCTTTCGAGCGGCGTGAAGACGGGAGACGTGGTCGAAGTCGATCTGGAGAGCGGAAAGATAGTCAACACCACAAGCGGCGCTTCCTTCCACGGAGAACCGCCCTCGGGGCTGGAGAAGGAAATCGCGAGCTCGGGCGGATTGCTGGAATTCTTGAAGAAAAGGGGCACGCAGGGGCCGGTCTGAAGGTTCGCGGGGCCTGGCCGTGCCGGCTCCGACAGGGGCGGCTCGCAGAGTCGAGTCGAACGGGCACCGGCAAGAACGGCTCCAGCCTGAGGCGCGGTCCCCGGTGCTCGTCTTGTCACGGTGTCTGGAGGACGATAATGGGACTCACGTTTGCCGAGAAGGTGCTGGCGTACAAGCTCCGGAAAGCGTCAGTCGCCCCCGGTCAGATAGTCGAGGTGTCCCCCGACATCGCCATGAGCCACGACAACGCGGGGCTCGTCATAACACAGTTCAGACAGATAGGCGTAAGAAGGGTCTGGGATCCTTCTAAGATTGTAATTCCGCTCGACCATCGAGTGCCTGCCGAGTCCGTGAAGACGGCAAACGCTCACAAGATGATAAGGGAGTTCGTGAAGGAACAGGGAATCCAATCCTTCTACGACGTCCGGGAGGGCGTCTGCCATCAAGTACTTGTCGAGAAGGGTCACATTCTTCCCGGCATCGTGGCACTGGGAACAGACTCCCACACGACTTCCTACGGCTGTATGGGGGCCCTG
>JAZDPI010000055.1:0-5114 GCA_043797775.1 Candidatus Eiseniibacteriota bacterium | reverse complement strand
GAGCGCATCAGGAGCCTGCGTGACGGTTCATCAGCGTCCCGCCGGCTTCAGCGGGTCTCACTCTGGGCCGGGGCGTTCTTCCTCGTAGCGCTCTTCGTGTCCGTCGCCTTTCGCTCCGATTTTTCGTCCTGGTACAACTCGCTGGTCGCAGGCGCCCTGAGGGAGAAGGCTCTCGCCAGAGGAAGCCTGGCCGGTTTCTCACCCGCGGCTGCCGAGTCAGTTGCCCTGAGGTGTTTCGACATGGTGAGAGCAGACCTCCTGGCGGTGTGCGCAATCGGGGCCGCCGGATTCGGGGGCGTCTATCTGTTCCTGCGAAAGAGAATCTCCCTTCTCCTACTGGTCTGCGTCCTTGGTGGCCTGACTCTGATTGATTTGTGGAGAGTCGATGCTCGCATCTTCGAACCGATGGTGGGAGAGCGTTCGATGGTCACGACGGAACAGTATCGTGACGATACGATAGAGTTTCTTACCGCGGACTCCTCCATCTACCGCGTTCTTCCGCTCGGGTCCGATTTCACCGACAACAAATACGCCGCCTTCGGCATCGCCAGCGTCGGCGGCTATCATGCGGCGAAACCGGCCCTGTTCGAGAGATTCCACGCCGCGGTCATAAGGCCGGGCAAGTTCACGCCGGGTGTGCTCGCGATGTTGAACGTGAAGTATCTCCTTCTGCCTGAGTACATAGCGCCTTCACCGCTTCTGCCGCTCGTGCACGACGGCTCCAGAAAGGTATACGAATTCAAGGGGGTCCTGCCGAGAGTGTTCCTCACGGACAGCGCGAGAGTGCTGAGGGACGAGACGAGTTTGCTCGAGGAAATCACGTCCGACCGGTTCGACCCCACGGCCGCGGCCCTGCTCCTGGAGGACGTTTCACCCGTGCCTGTCTCGAAGGAGGGATCTTCTGCTAGAATAGAGTCGTACGGACTCAACGAGGTTGTCGTCGAGGCCGACATCGCGAGGCCGTGCTTCATGGTACTCAGTGAGCTTTACTACCCCGATTGGAAAGTGGAGATTGACGGTGCTTCCGGCAAGGTGTATCGTGTCGATTTTCTGCTGAGGGGCGTCCCGCTCGCGCCGGGAAGGCATAGTGTGAGGTTCTTCTACGATTCGAGATCCGTCAAGACGGGAACGCTTCTTACTGTTTCGGCCTCCGTTGTGATAGTTGCGTCGATGCTTCCGGCAGGCGTGAGAGTCTTACGAAGGGGGAGACGACGTGAAGTCCCTGGTCATAGTCCCAACGTATAACGAGAGGGAAAACGCAAGGACTCTGATCCTGGCGATCCTCGCACTGCCTCACGATATTGAGGTACTGATCGTTGACGACAGCTCTCCGGACGGCACCGCTGCGATCGTCTCGGAGATGGCTCGAAGCGACCGGAGGATCCACCTTCTGAAAAGACCGCAGAAACTCGGTCTGGGCTCGGCTTACGTAGAGGGTTTCAAGTACGCCTTGAGCCGCTCCGAGATCGAGTGTGTCTTCGAAATGGATGCGGACTTCTCGCACGATCCCTCCAGCATCCCTCAGTTTCTTGAGGCCATAGAGCATTGTGACCTGGTGCTCGGCTCGCGATATCTCCAGGGGGTGACCGTTGTGAACTGGCCCCTGGGGCGTCTGATTCTGAGCTATTCCGCGAACCTTTACACGCGCATCGTCACGGGGCTTCCGGTGCACGACGCCACGGGCGGTTTCAAGTGCTTCAGAAGACGGGTCCTCGAGAGCATAGACCTCGACGGCGTGCGTTCCGACGGGTACTCGTTCCAGATAGAGATGAGTTTCAAGTGCTGGCGCAAGGGTTTCAGGATCAAGGAAATACCTATCACTTTTGTTGATAGGCGGGCGGGCATGTCGAAGATGTCGCAGCGAATCGTCTGGGAAGCCGTCTGGCTTATCTGGCGGCTGCGCTTGCAGAGCCTTCTGGGCCGGAAGTAGAACGTAGGAGCTCTGAGTGAGCCAGGTCTCGGTAATAATCGTCAACTACAAAACGGAAGCTTTCCTGCCGGCCTGTCTGGAATCTCTCAAGAAATCTGCCGCGAGATTCGTTCCGGGCTTCGTGCTGGTGGATAATTCACCGGGTGGAGGGGCGGGCCGGGTCTTCCGGGAACTGGTTCCAGGGGGCAGGCTGGTCGAGAACGAAAAAAACGTCGGCTACGCGAGAGCGGTGAATCAGGGGATAGCCGCTTCAGATTCGGAGTACGTCTTCATAGTGAATCCCGACACGCTTGTCGGGGAAGGTTCCCTGGATGCCCTCGTGGATTTCATGACTGCTCACGCTGACGCCGGGATCGTGGGGCCGAAACTGGTCGAGCCGGACGGTTCCGTTCAGCTCTCCTGCCGCACCTTCTACGATTTCAAGACCATCCTCCTGCGAAGGACGCTTCTCGGGAGGATATTCAAGAACAGTGCCTCCGTCAGGCGTCATCTCATGCTTGATTGGGATCACAATTCCGTGCGAGAGGTGGATTGGGTGATTGGAGCGGCGATGATGGTGCGGAGATCTGCGATACGGGCGGTCGGCCCGATGGACGAGAGGTTCTTCCTCTATTTCGAAGACGTGGACTGGTGTTATCGCATGCGCGCAGGTGGATGGAGAACCTACTACTTCCCGCAGGCTCGCGTTGTTCATCACTACAGACGGCAGAGCGCCGACGTGAGCTTCGGAAGAGCCAAGAGAGCGCATCTCGAAAGCTGGCTCAGGTTCAACGAGAAGTGGAGTCTGCTTCTCTACCTTGCCAAGAGAAACAGGGACGCCCTGGCCAGGATGCTGCTGCTCGCGGCGGACGTCGGTGCGCTGGCACTGTCTTTCTACGTTGCCTATCAGCTCAGGGCGAACCTGGGTTTTGTCCTGAGGAAACCCACGCCCGCGTTCGACGTGTACGCGAGTTTCATGTTGCTGGCCGTGGTTGTCGGAATCGGATCGATGGCGTATTTCGGTCTCTACGGCAGGCGGGTGAGGGGTGACTGGATCGATCTTACGTTCGACGTTTCGCGCGCCATGTTGCTGACCAGCGTCATTCTCATGGCCAGCACCTTTCTGCTGTACGTGAAGACGTACTCCAGAGCGGCGCTTCTGATGCTGCTGCCGACGTCCATAGTCGTGGCAACCGCAGAACGTCTGGCCCTGAGGCTGGTTCAACAGAAACTGACGCTGACGCGGCTTAACCTGAGACGAATCCTGGTCGTAGGTTCGGGAGAGATCGCGGAAAGCGCCCGGGCCGCCGTGGCGGCAGGCGAGGGGGAGGGGCTTGAACTCGCGGGCTTCATTGACGGGGGTGCGCTCGGCGAGACAGGTTCAGGTGAATCCGGGCCGGACGTGGCCGGAATATTGCAGGCCGCCCGTGCACATAGGGCAAGCGAGATAGTGATAGCCGACACTCCATCGAGAATCCAGCGCGCCTGGGCCCTGACGAGGGAGCTCTCCCGAAGGGGACTCCAGGTGTCGATCGTGACAGAGCTCGGCGGCCTTCTCAATGCCGGCGACAGGATCGAGGAATTGGGGAACGTCTCTGTCGTGGCACTCAGGAAGAGGACGCCGCCCGGAGGAGCCGTCAAGAGGGCAAGCGAGCTCGTTCTCTCTCTGGCCGGCCTCGCAGTCCTCGTAGTGCCCACGCTCGTCGGGGTCCTGGGGCTTCTCATTCTCGGCAGAAAACCCGTGTTCAAGCGGCGCGCGGTTCTGCTGGAACACGGCGAGATCGTGAAGCCGCTGGTTCTCAATTGCGAGGGGAGCACGAGGCTTGAAACCTCTTTAGTCTCCTCCGGACTTGCCTACACGCCACTTCTCCTGTCTGTTCTCTCAGGAACGCTCGCCCTGGTCGGGGTGAAACCTGAATCACCGGCAGAGCCACACGCATCACCGCGAGCCGGGGAGGGGAAGCCGGGCGTGCTCGGGCCCTGGAGGCTGGCGAGGACCAGTGGGGAGGGGGAGGCGAAGGACAAGGAGTATCTCGGCTCCTGGTCGCTCTCTCTTGATCTCAAGATCATAGTGAGGAGCATTCTGGCGAGACCACCCGGGGCCTGAAGCGGCGCTTCGTTGCGAAGGTTGGGAGACGCCCCGGAGATCGGCGTCACCGGGCGCGTGCGAGACACTGACGGCAGCCGGCGGTGGCCGAGTAGCTCATGTTTCTGGAACTGTGGAGGGTATGAAGATGACGGTTCTCGCGGCGAGCGCCAGAATTGGTTTCGTCTGCTGCGCGTGTCTCTTGATTTGTGTTGCGGTGTTCGCTGCCGCGGAGGGAGCCGTCGGGGAATGGACTACCCACGTGAACTCGTACGACGTTCGCAGCGTCGCGGTCGAGGGGAGCCTGGTGTGGGGGGCCACGACGGGGGGGGCCGTAAGGTACGACCCGGCGTCGCGGTCCTTCATCAAACTCGTGCGGGAGAGGTCAGGGGCGCTCGTCAGTAACGAGCTTTCGTGCGTCGCGGTGGGGGATGGGGGGCGACTGTGGCTCGGTACCGCGGGCTGGGGACTCAATCTCTTGTATCGCGACGGTTGGACTCTGTTTGCCGAAGGATTCACGGACCTTCCCTCAAACAACATTCGGTGCCTGAGCTCAAACGGCGGTTCTCTGTGGGTGGGGACGAGCAACGGTCTCGCACTGTTCGAAGGGAGCACGCTTTCCGGGGCGTACGATGTGTCGAGCACGTCAGGAGGCATCCCGAACAACGTCATAAACGACGTGCGCGTCGTCGCAGACACGGTCTGGTGTGCGACCGAGGGTGGTGTGGGCAGAGGAGTGAAGTCCGGAGGCGTCTACACCTGGCAGGTCGTTAACGGCGGCCTGGGGAATCTGGGCGTGCTCTGTGTGGGCAGTTTCCAGGGGGCGACCTGGGTCGGCACGCGGGACGGCACCTATCGATACGAAGGGGGGACGTGGGTGAAGAAGGCCGATGTGGTTCCGTGCCGCCCTCTTGCGCTCGAACGGGCGGGCGAGAGTTTCTTCGCGGCGGCAGCCGATTCGGGGGTGTTTGTGTGGCAGAGTGGTTCGTGGCAGCGGGTGTCGCCTTACATTGCTGGAGTGTCGTACAGGGACCTGGCGGCGGATGCGGGAGGCCTCCTCTGGTGCGCCGCGTCGAAGGGACTCTTATCGTACGACGGGGCCCGGTGGGATCAGTACTT
>JAZDPI010000048.1:0-16538 GCA_043797775.1 Candidatus Eiseniibacteriota bacterium | reverse complement strand
GAAGGCCATGAAGAGCGCAAGGAAAAGCGTACACACGAGAAGCCAGGGTGAGATTTCGATCGAGGCAAGAGTGGGTCTCAGGGCCTCCACACCCGCTATGGCCCTGAGCACAAAGCCCACCGAGATGATGAGCGCGTCAAGAATGATGAGACGCTTGAGATAGACTGAGTACAGCACGCCGAGAATGAGATAGAGAGCCGACGCGGCTGCAAATGAACCGCCGAGCAGCACCGAGATGCAGACACCCGCTCCTATGAAAACGCCCGAGCCGCAGCTGGCCGCCACGATACCCAACTCGCCCCGCGCCAGCGGTCTCTTGCGCTTGTCGGGGTGCAGCTTGTCGGACTCCAGATCAACGATGTCGTTGAAAATGTAGAGGCCCCCCGAGAGGAGGCAGAACGCGGCAAAACCCGCTACTGCGCGTATCAGAAGGTCCGCCTCCGCGACGTTCTCCGAGAACACAAGCCCGGCAAAGAGGACCACGTTCTTCACCCACTGACGGGGCCTTGCCTCGGCAAGTATCAGCGAAATACGGTTACCCATACAAAGGTCCTTCAGGTGCGCGCCCGTCGCGTCTCTGCATCCGGCGACCTTCGCCAGGAAGGGCGCGAACGGCGAACGACCCACTCCGTGTCTAGCTCCTGGAGAGCAGCGTCACTCCTATGCAGATGATCCCCAGACCCACGACCCTCATGGCTCCCACCTGTTCCTTGAAGATAAGCCAGGAGAACAGAACTGCAAGTACGTACCCCATACTCACGAGCGGGTACGCGTAGCTCAGATCCACTCTGCCAAGCACGACGAGCCAGAACAGGGAACTCACTCCGTAGAGAAGAAAGCCACAAACCACGAAGGGATTTGTGAACGCGGAAATGAAATACGCATATACTGTCGACACCTCGCTGAGCCGCGCGACGAGATGCCCTTTGGAGATTCCATACTTCATCGTCAGCTGCGCGCACACGGCAATGAGAACGCTGATGAAAATGAGAATGAAGTTCTTCATTTTGCTCCGAACATTGCTCTCTCCACAAGAAAGCAGATTGAGTGCCCCACTGCGATGTGCGCCTCTTGTATCCGCGGACAATCATCGGAAGGCACGACGAGGCACATGTTGCACTTCCTGGCGAACGAGGCACCCCTGGCTCCGGTGAACCCGATTACGAACACGCCCAGCCTGCGGGCCTTCTCGACCGCCCTGAGGACGTTCGCCGAGCGGCCGCTCGTCGTGAAGGCGAGCAGAACGTCCCCGCGGCTGCCGAAACCTTCCAGCTGCTTTGCAAAAACCTGGTCGTATCCGTAGTCGTTCGAGATGGCCGTAACACACGAAGGGTTGGTCGTGATGGATATGGCCGGAAGCCCCCGCCTGTTGAGGTAGAACTTGCCGGAAAGTTCGGCCGCGATGTGCTGTGCGTCGGCAGCACTGCCCCCGTTGCCGCAGCAGATCACCTTTCCGCCCTTCCCGAGTCGCGCGACCACTTCCTGCGCAGCTCTGGCCGCCCAGGCTGCGGACTCCTGAGCGGTCCTCGCCAGAAGATCGGCGGAACCCTGAAGTGCTTCCCGCGCCCCCTTCTCGAACTCAGATTTTCTCACCAAAACACCTCTAGGGCGAACCGGCAGTCTGCCGTCTTCTCAATTCGACGTACTCGGCAAGCGCGTCCTTCCAGGGCCGGAGTTCTGACCCGAATTCCCTCGCGAAGCGAGAACTATCGAGCACAGAGAAGGAGGGTCTCGGGGCGGGCCTTCCTATCTTCGTGCTCTTCACGGGCACAACGACGGCCTTCGAGCCTCCCCAGGTGCGAATTATCTCGCGGGCAAACTCGAACCACGAGCAGCTTCCGGAATTACAGAGATGGAAGACGCCGCGGTTCTCGCTCGCAACGAGTCTGAGGAGTCCCGAACAGAGGTCTCTGCTGAACGTCGGGCTCCCCACCTGATCGTCCACCACTTCAATTGCGTCCCTATCTTGCCCCAGCCTGATGATTGTGTCAACAAAGTTCCTTCCGCGAAGACCGAACAACCAGGATGTCCTCACGATGCGATAGTCGGAAAGCACGCTCTGGACGAAGCGTTCGCCCTCGAGCTTCGACGCCCCGTACGCTCCCAGCGGGTTGGGAGGATCGTCTTCCACATACGGACGGCCGGACTTCCCGTCGAACACGTAGTCCGTGCTCATGTATACGAGGCTCGAGCCGCAGTCTTTGCACCCGAGCGCCACGTTGCGCGTACCTTCGGCATTCACCTTGAATGCCTTCGCTCGGGCGCCCTCGCTCCCGTCGACGTCCGTGAAGGCGGCGCAGTGAAAAACCATCCCGGGGGAGAACCTCCTGATGAGCTCGCGCGTGGGCTCGCACTGCGTGATATCCGCTTCCTCGATGTCTATTCCGGTCACGTCGTGCCCGGCCGAAAGGGCGTCGCACAAGTCGCTGCCCAGCATTCCGCGCGCACCGGTGACGAGTATCTTCACTCCTCCCTCCATCGGAATGCCCCCACGAACCTCAGGCGACCTCGATGCGACTGCTGTCTCCGACCATGAAACTGAAACAGTGAGGCTTGCGCGAGACCTTCACGATTTCACTGTCTCTGCCGATGAGGCTGCCCTGGATTCTGCACCCTATCTCCAATATCTTGCTTCCGGTCAGGACGATGCTGTGCTCTATCTCGCTCTTTCTTATCGTGACGTTGTCGAGGATCGAGGTGAAGGGCCCCACGTATGCATGTTCTATCTCACACCCTTGACCCACGATCAGGGGGCCTCGGAGCACGCTGTCGATCACCCGTGAGTCTTTGCCGACGACCACGCTGCCCTGCACCTCCGATTTGCCGTCCACCGTGCCCTCGATGCGCGCCTCCTGGTCCAGCAGGATCATCCTGTTGGCCTCGAGCAAGTCTTCGAGCTTCCCGGTGTCCTTCCACCATCCGGTGATCGTGTGCGAGCGCACGTCCAGCTTCTTGTCGATCAAGTATTGGATCGCATCCGTGATCTCGAGCTCGTTGCGCCAGGAGGGCTTTATGTTGTCGACCGCCTCGAACACAGAGGAGTCAAACATGTACACGCCCACCAGGGCCAGGTTGCTGGCCGGCTTCTTGGGCTTCTCCTCCAGCCTGAAGACTCTGCCGCTTCTGAGCTCGGCCACACCGAATTCGGAGGGATTGCCGACCTCCGCGAGCAGAATCATGCAGTTGGGTTTCTCCTGCGTGAACTCTTCCACGAGGCGGGTTATTCCCTGCTTTATCAGGTTGTCCCCCAGAAACATCACGAACACATCGTTCTGCAGGAAATCCCGCGAGACCTTCACGGCATGGGCGAGTCCGAGAGGAGCCTCCTGTTCTATGTATGTGACTCTGATGCCGAAGGCGGAGCCGTCTCCCACCGCGGCCTTGATCTCGTTCCTCGTCTCGCCTACCACGATTCCCACGTCTGTGATTCCGGCGTCCCTGATTGCCTCGATCCCGTAAAAGAGGATGGGCTTGTTGGCGACGGGAACGAGCTGCTTTGCACTCGTGAACGTAATGGGGCGCAGCCGTGTCCCCTTTCCTCCGCTGAGAATTAGACCCTTTATCGCAACCACCTCCAGTCCAAGTTCCGGCCTGCTTCACGGGATTCTAGCACAAAATGACGCGCCGTGCCTTCGCGGCGTGCGGGCCGGCAGCATTCCGGACCGGCGTTACTGCGCAGTCACTCCCGGCGCCGGGCTACGGCACCTCCTACTCACCCGCCGGATCGCGCAACCTCAGAATCCGTGCGGCGTTCTCTTCGAACACCGCTCCCGCGACCGGCAGACCCACCGCCTTCTCCACGGCCAGTCTCGCGGATCCGTTCGTGAAACTCCTGTCCCGCGTGTTGTGAGCGTCGCTTGCCACGAAATGACACAACCCCGAGTTGAGAAGCGCCCAGCTCGCCCTCTTGACTTCCTTTCCGAACACTCCGAGCAGGCTGCCGCAGTTTATCTGGAACAGCACACCGGCCTTCGAGAGAGAAAAGAGCACGTCCGGATTCTTCACCACGGCGGTGTTTCGTTCCGGGTGTGCGACCACCGGGACCGTTTTCTCCGAGATCAGCGAAAGAAGCTGGGAGTGCAGATAGGGAGGGAACTCGTACATGGGCAGCTCGACAAGAACAGATTGACCCGTGCCGTCCAGCCAGACCGGTGTTTCCTTCACAAAATCGTATAGATCGGGCGACATGTAGATTTCGTAGCCCAGCCTCACTTCAACAGGCAGTCTCTCCTTTTCCACGCTTTCGCTGAGAAGGTCGAAGGCGTCTGCGATTTCTTTCAATCTCGCGGAGGGATCGCCGCTGACAAGGTGCGGTGTGGCAACCACACAGCGCACCCCCTCGCCGACGGCGAGCTTGAGCATCTCGAGGGACTCCTCGAGCGTCTGCGGCCCGTCAAAGTCCACGAAGGGAATGACGTGGGAGTGGATGTCCACCATTGAAGGCTTCGTCTGAAGTCTCACTTGTCCAGGAAGTGTATCGCCGAGGCAAGCTCGTTGAGAAAACTCCGGTCAGCCGTTTCCTCAAGTGCGTTGCCTACGACGACGAATCTTGCGCCGGCACCGGCTATTGCGCTCGCGGACTTCGCAGAGCGCACTCCTCCGCCCACTGCCACCGGTAGACCGGTCGCGGTCGAAACGGCCTCCACCATCTCTCGCGGCACCGGGGCGCTCGCCCCGCTTCCGGCTTCGAGGTAGATCAATTTCATCCCGAGATATTTCCCCGCCAGGGCATGCGCCACGGCAAGGTCACATTTCTCGCGTGGTATGGGAAGACTCTGACTCATGAACAGCACCGACGTCAGGGGCCCGGACTCCACGAGCAAGTAGGCCGTCGGAATGACCTCCAGACCGAATTTGTGAACCAGAGGCGCCGCCCTGACCTGCTCGCCGATCAGAAAGTCGGGGTTTCGAGAGCTGAGAAGAGAGAGAAAAAGAATGGCATCTGCGCGCCGCGAGATCTGTCCGGCGTTTCCCGGAAAGAGAAGGGTGGGCAGGCCGGAGTGCTTCTTGATTGCGAAAACGAACTCATCCAGGTTCTCCGAGAAAGTAAGACTCCCCCCCACAAGGAATCCATCGGCACCCGCCTCCACGCACAGAGAGACGAAGTGTCTCGCGCCCGAGAGCGGAATCTTGTCGGGATCGACAAGAACCAGGAAAGCACTGCCCTTCGCGGCGGAGACCGAGAGAAGGCGTTCGAACACCGCACCGCACCCCGGACCACCGGCCGAGGGACCGCGACTTCGGTAATCGCGTCTCCCCGGACCGCCCACAGCCGAACCGCCTCCGCCGCCCTTGCTCGTGGCACTGCCGGCGGCTCTCGCGGGCCTCGCGTCTTTCCCTGTTCGCCTGGTTGTCCTGCTTCTCTCAGTCCTCATGATCCCCCTGGCCTTCTCGGCAAGCGCCGTGTTCGGCCCTCAGCTCTCCTCCGGCTCTACGGGGCCCGGGGTTCCCGCTCTGTGACCCCGGGGTCTCAGGCGCCTACCTCAACTTCGCCAGTATGAACTCCTTCACTCTGGCAAGAGCGTCGTCCAGTGCGAGTGCCTCACGTCCCCCGGCAGTAGCCATGTGAGGCCTGCCCCCTCCGCCTCCACCCATCACGAGGGCAGCCTCCTTGGCTATGTCTCCGGCGGAGATCTTCTTCTCGGAGAGGAGGGAATCCCCCACGAAGGCCAGAACAAAAGGTTTGGTTTCGAGGACGGTCCCGATTGCCCCCGCACCCCTCTTGAGCTTCTCGCGAAGGAGGTCTCCCGCCAGGCGAAGCATCTCCTGGCTCCCGATCTCAACCCTGGCCACGAGCACGCGTGCTCCAGACACGTCCTCCGCCCTGGCAGCGAGCCCCTCTGCGGCTTCGACGACGCGGGCCCTGCCGTCCGATTGTTCCTTCTTGCGCAATTCGTCCCGCGCCCTCACGAGCTCAGCGACGCTCGAGAGAAGCTCGTCCTGCGAGCTTCCCACGACCTCGCGTATTCCGGAGAGGAGCCTCTGTCTCTCTACGATGAGAGCCCTGGCGATCTTCCCCGTCACGGCTTCCATCCGCCTTATGCCGGAGCCGATTGCGCTCTCAGAGACGATGATCAGATTGCCGACCTGTCCGGTCCTTTCGACGTGCGTTCCGCCGCAGAGTTCTCTGGACGAGTTTCCCACGATTATCTGCCTAACCTTCTCCCCGTACTTCTCTCCGAACAGAGCCACGGCCCCCTCACCGACGGCCTCCTGATAAGAAGATGTCTTTGCACAGACCGGAACGTCCTCGATCACAATTGCGTTGGCCGCGTTCTCTATTTCTTCGAGCTCCGACGGCGACGGGGCCTGGAAGTGAGTGTAGTCGAATCTCAGCCTTTCCGGTGCCACGAGCGAGCCGGCCTGACGGACGTGGTCTCCCAGAACCTTCCTCAGGGAACAATGCAGGAGATGTGTGGCAGTGTGGTTTCGGGCAACGGCCTGCCTTCGCTCCGAGTCCACCACGGCACTATAGGGACCGGCCTCGAGCCGTCCCTCGACGAGCCGGCCTTCGTGGACTATCGCCTTGTCAACGCAAGACACGTTCGTGACTTCTATCCTGGTGCCGGCGGACGTCAGCGTGCCGGCGTCCGAGACCTGCCCGCCCGATTCCGCGTAGAACGGCGTCTTATCGAGGATCAACTGCAGGACGGCTTCGCCCTTCAACGCGCCCTCCCCTTGAAGTACGCTTTTCGCTTGCAGCGCACCTTCGCCTTGCGACACACCATGCCCCTGGGCCGCACCCTCCCCCTGCGCCGCGCCCTCCCCCTGCAACACCCCTTCCCCCTTGCAGTACCTGAACTTCCTGATGTGCACGCTCTCGCGGAGTCGAGAATGTCCAACAAAACGCGAGTGCGCACCCTTACTCAGGATTTCCCATTTCACTTTGTCCTGCTTCTTTTGTTCCGCAGAAAACCGCGACTTCTCCTGTCCGCTGCGTCTTTGCCTGGCCATTTCGACCTCGAAGCCGGAGAGGTCCATTTCAAGCCCCTTCTCCCTCACCATCTCTTCCGTCAGATCCGGCGGGAAGCCGTAGGTATCGTAGAGCGTGAAAACATCGGTGCCCGTGAGACGGGTCTTGCCCGACGCCAGGAGCCGTTCCGCCAGTTCCTCGAAGCGCGAAATCCCCAGCTCGAGCGTTTTCTCGAACCTCTCCTCTTCCGCCTTGGTCACTCTTGCTATGTGCTCGCGTTTCCCGGACAGTTCCGGATAGCGGTCCTTCATCACGTCAGTGACGACGCCGACCAGCCTGTGGAGGAGCGGCTTGTGTGCGCCGAGCACCCTCATGCGCCGGGAGGCTCTTCTCAGAAGCCGGCGCAGTACGTAACCCCTTCCCTCGTTAGAAGGGAGTATGCCTTCTGCGAAGCAGAAGGCAAGGGCCCGCAGGTGGTCCGCCACCACGTTTGCAGAGACACCCTCTTGAGATTCGCGGTCTATCCGTCTTTCGAGAAGCTCCTCGGCCGCATCGATCACCGGCTTCAGAGTGTCCGTTTCGAAGACGCTCTTGCCGCCCTGGACGATCATCGCCAGCCTCTCGAGACCCATCCCGGTGTCGATTCCCCTTCGCCTCAGCGGACTCAAGCCGCCGTCCTCTTCCTTGTAGAATTGGGGAAACACGAGATTCCAGAACTCCAGGAACCGCTCGCAGTCGCAGCCCGGCTTGCAGTCCGCGCTCCCACAACCTCTTTCCTCACCCAAATCGATGTACACCTCGGAGCAGGGCCCGCACACACCGGTCTTTCCGACGGGACCCCAGAAATTGTCTTTCTCGTCGAGTGATATCACTCTTGAAGAAGGGAGCCCGATTCTCTTCTCCCAGATCCCTCTGGCCTCGTCGTCCTCGCGAAACACGGACGCCCAGAGCCTGTCCTTCGGCAGGCCGAGCAAGTCAATCACAAACTCCCAAGCCCACGCGATTGCCTCTTCCTTGAAGTAGTCGCCAAAGGAGAAATTGCCCAGCATCTCGAAGAAAGTGTGATGCCTGACGGTCCTGCCGACGTTCTGGAGATCGTTCAGTCGAAGACACTTCTGAACGGAGACGGCGCGCGTGAAGGACAAATCCCCTTCGGAGCTGTAGTGCTCCTTGAACTGCACCATCCCGGCGGACGTGAAGAGAAGAGTCGGGTCGCCGCTCGCGACCAGCGGCGCGCTGGGGCAAAGCGTGTGCTCTCTCTCTTTGAAGAAGGTCACGAACTTCTCTCTGAGCTCGCTCGAAGAAGGCATCAGACTTCCTCATTCCCTTCTCCGGCCTTCCGGAGAGGGCTCCGGCCTGACGAGGCGGAGAACGCCGGGTGGATCAACTACTCCCTCCCTTCTCCAAGGAGCTCGGAGATGGTCTCCAGGGTGAAACCGCGCCGCGCCAAAAACGAGAAAAGTTTCCTCCTGCGTTCATGGGAAGGAAGCTTTTCGTAACGGCGGGACGCCCCGGCAAGAACTTCCCTGGCGACATCAACTTCGGGGACTTGTTCGCTGGATTCAGAGACCGCTTCGCTGACCACCTCGCGGGGCACGCCCTTGATCGCAAGCTCGGCGCGAAGCTTCTTGTAACTTCTCGGTCGCAGTTTCAGACTGGTTCTGAGAAACGCCCTGGCGTACTCGGCGTCGTCGATGAGACCGACGGACGTGAGCCGCTCCATTACCAGAGATATCGTGCGGTCGTCGAACCCGGACGTCTTCAGTCTGTCTTCTATTTCCCGGCCGGTTCTCATTCTCCGGGTCAGCAACTTCAGGGCCACTTCCCTGGCTGCTTCGACTCTGGATTCTTCGCTCTCGGAGGAGAAGAGGCTATCTTGCTGCGGCTTCCGACTTCTTCTCCTCTGCAACCTTCTCCTCCTGTTTGAGCCCCAGGCTCTCAAGCAGAGCCTTCCTTATCTTCTGCGCCGTCTTGGTCTCCTGCTTGAGATAGAGTCTCGTGTTCTCCCTGCCCTGCCCTATTCTCTCGCCCTCGTATGAAAACCACGCGCCGCTCTTGGTGATGATTCCCTTCTCGGCAGCAAGGTCGATGAGCTCGCCCTCTCGCGAGATGCCTTCGTTGTAGAGAATGTCGAACTCCGCCTCTCTGAAGGGCGGCGCCACCTTGTTCTTGACTACCTTGACACGGGTGCGGTTTCCGATGACCCTGTCCCCCTCCTTGATCG
The DNA here is from genome assembly GCA_043797775.1 of Candidatus Eiseniibacteriota bacterium. Taxonomy (GTDB): domain Bacteria; phylum Eisenbacteria; class RBG-16-71-46; order JAFGJU01; family JAFGJU01; genus JAZDPI01. Next base: position 7,401 of record JAZDPI010000048.1, on the reverse strand, counting down.
AGGCGATTCTTCTGATGTCGAGCCTCACGGAGGAATAGAACTTGAGGGCCCTGCCGCCGGCCGTCGTCTCCGGGTTCCCGAACATCACACCTATCTGCATCCTGATCTGATTGGTGAAGATTACGCACGTCTTGGACTTGCTGATCGCGCCGGCCAGCTTCCTCAAGGCCTGCGACATCAGTCTGGCCTGAAGACCCACGTGGGTGTCTCCCATCTCCCCCTCGATTTCCGCCTTGGGGACGAGCGCCGCCACCGAGTCGATGGCAACAACGTCAATCGCCCCGCTGCGCACAAGGTGCTCTGCTATCTCCAGAGCCTCCTCCCCCGTGTCCGGCTGAGACACGTGCAGATTCTCGACGTCGACGCCTATCCTCTGCGCGTAGGCCGCATCCATGGCGTGTTCGGCGTCGATGAAAACCGCGTTCCCGCCCAGCCTCTGCGCGTTCGATATGATGCTCAGGGTGAGCGTCGTCTTCCCCGAAGCCTCCGGTCCGAATATCTCGGTGACCCTTCCCCTGGGAACACCGCCGACGCCGAGAGCCGCGTCCAGCGCGACCGAACCTGTGGGAACCACCTCCACGGGGATGCGCACCGAATCCTCTCCCAGCTTCATTATCGCGCCCTTGCCGAACTGTTTTTCGATTTGCGATATCGCAATTTCAAGAGCCTTCGTTCTCTCTTTGGAGATACCCGTTGTCATTTGTCCAGCTCTCCTCTTTCGTTCGCTGAGTCACAAGAATGGCGTGAAAAAAAAATCCGGAATTGATACAGAGACGGTCAGGCTCATTCCACACCAACCACCCCCACCCTCAGAACCTTCCTCCTCTGCTATTCAGCAGCTCCCAGTTTCGCGACCGAAAGAGGCGAATAGACCGGCCCCCTCGGCGTGAGCTCACTCTTCGTCAGAGTGAGCGCCTCAATGATAAACTCGCACCTCTCCAAAGTCAACGAGCGAATGGCTTCCTCAAGCTCCGGTGTCCTCGCCGGCACCCTGACCCGGCCTATGGTGAGGTGCGGGCTGAAAGGCTTGTCCCCCTTGCCGAGGCCTGCCCGGACGAAACTCTGCTCGAGCTCGCCGGCGGTTCTGATGAGGGTCTCTTTCCCTTCCTCGACGCCGACCCATATCACCCTGGCCCGCGAGGGCGAGGGAAACGCCCCGACGTTGAGAAAGCCGGCTTTGAACGGCTGTTCCACTCCCGCAACTTGCTTGAGACAGTGCTCGGCTTTCTTCACGTCGCCGTCTGTGAGGTCGCCGAAAAACCTGAGTGTAAGATGCATGTTCTGCTTCTCGACCCACTTCACATTTGTGGCATGCCGTCCGAGCCTTTCAGCGACTCCCACAAGAACCTCCCTCACTTCCGGGGGAGGAAATATCGCGGCAAACACTCTGGTCAACTGACTGTCCCTCCGTTCGACTCCTGGGCCGTGCCGTCTCTCGCAGGGCCGGGTTCCTCACGCCGGACCGGCCTCCGTCACGCAGCGCCGGGCTTCCTTCTCACCCGGCAGGTTCTTCATTCACCCGGCGGTCTTCTCTCTCGCTGCGTGAGGTACTTTCTAAGGAAATCGAGCGCGGCGACCGACGCCCGCCGAATGATGAGCTCCCTGTTTCCTCCGAGGCGCAATTCCTTTACGTCCGTTCCTCCCTCGAACGCAGCCCCCACGTACACAAGCCCAACAGGCTTTCCCGCACTCCCGCCGGTCGGCCCCGCTATCCCCGTCGTCGAGAGACCCACGTCTGCCCTCGCCTTCTCACGCACTCCCTTCGCCATCGAGATCGCCACTTCGGCGCTCACCGCGCCTCTTATTTCGATCAGCTCTCTCGGCACGCCTAGAAGGTCCGCCTTCGCCTCGTTGCCGTATGCAGTAACGCCGAGCAGGAAGTACCGCGACGCCCCGGGCACACTCGTTATGAGCCGTGAAACCGCACCTCCCGTCACTGATTCCGCAACCCCGAGCGTGTGGTTTCTCGCAACAAGCAACTCCCCCACCACTTCCTCGAGCTTCCTCTCGCCCTCGGCGTAGCAGCGCTCACCAAGCATCTCCAGAAGCCGTTCGCGGACCCTGCGCCTCACGGCCTGCACCTGCTTCTCGTCGCCCGGCCTGAAGGTAAGACAGAGGTCGACGCCGTATTCGTTGGGCAGATAGGAAATCGAGGCCACCTCCAGCGGTTCTTCGAGCGACGCTATTCTCTCGGCGACGATGGATTCCGCCACCCCTGTGGTTCTGAGAACGAGCTGCTCGCCACACTCGGCCGGGGCGCGATCACTCAGGCGCGGGATGAGCTCTTCGTCCACCATCGCCTCAGCTTCGATGGGAACGCCCGGCAACACAAAAATCAACTTGGCTCCTTCTATCATGAAGAAACCGGGAGCCGTGCCCACCTTGTTAGGAAGTACCTCAGCCCCCTTCGGGAACAGAGCCTGCGTCTCGTTGATGCTGGGCATCTCCATGCCCCTTGCCCTGAACCTCGCCCTTATTCCGTCAAGGACGGCGTCGTCCAGGAGGAGAGTTCTGCCGAGAACGCCGGCGACGACTTTCCGCGTTATGTCATCCGGTGTGGGGCCCAGTCCCCCGGTCACGACGACGGTGTCGGCCCTCCTCAGCGAGGTCCGTACGGCGTCCGCCATCGTCTCGGGGTCGTCTCCCACGCTGGTGTGCCAGAGCACCCGCGCGCCGATGGAGCCGAGCTTCCTTGCGAGAAAGCGAAAATTGGTGTCGAGTATGCCCCCACTGACTATTTCGGTTCCGACCGTGATGACCTCGACCTTCATTCAAACCCCCAGGCGACGCGACTTCGAGCGCTCGAGGCACGCGTCCCGACCGTGGCCCGGTTATCTGACTCAGCCTCGCAGACCCGAGAGATTACCCTCCGAGCCCCACAAGTCTCAGAAGCTGTACCAGCAGGTTGGCGTACACCCCTGCAAACAGATCGTCAGCCACGACCCCCCAACCCCCACGGAGGCCCTGAACTCTTCCCGCAGGGAAAGGCTTGACGACGTCGAAAATCCTGAAAGCGACGAAAGAAACTACGTAGAGCGGCAGCGATTTCGGGAGAAAACACAAACTCACGAACATTCCCGCCGCTTCGTCAATGACGATACGTCGCGCGTCGTGCCCGTAACTCTTCTCGGCGGTCCCGCTGACACGCACCGCAACCAGGACGAGGAGCAGGGTCGCAACGACTTCGAGTGAGGCCGATTCCGGCATCACAAACCAGAACACGACCGCCGCGAACGCCGCCCCGAACGTAGCCGGCACAACGGGCGCGTAGCCAATGTAGAATATCGTGGCGAGGAGTCGTTCGAATTTCTTCACTGCAGCGTTCTCACCACCAGCTTGCACGTGGTACGCAGAGTCTCGAGCACACCCCGGCCCTGGGAGGCGACGGCTTCGAAAAACGGCGCGCGGGAATGATTGAGCGAGCGCTCCAGTTCGTCAACGCCAACGGCCGACGAAGCGTCTCTCTTGTTGTACTGAAATACTATCGGAATCTTCTCCGGGTTGAGTCTGTTCTCAAGCAGATTCACGTACATGTCCCTCAGGCTCTCGAGGTTGGCCTCGTATCTCTCCCGCTGCGAATCCACGACGAATACGACGCTGTCCGTTCCCCGGAGCACGAGCTTTCTGTTCGTGCGGTAGTAGACCTGCCCGGGCACGGTGTAAAGCTGGAATCTCACCCTGAAGCAGTTGATCTCGCCGATTTCAATGGGAAGGAAATCGAAGAAAAGAGTCCTGTCTTTGTCCGTGGACAGAGAAACCAACCGTCCGCGCCGGTCTGAGGGGACGTTCGCATGGATGTGCCGGAGGTTGGTGGTCTTTCCCCCGAGTCCAGGGCCGCAGTAAACGACCTTGCAGCTAATCTCTCTGGAAGGGTAATTGATCAGCGCCACTCAAATGCCAGCAGACCCGCCGAACAACTTGTCTATCTGCTGATCGGCATGGGCCGCGAAATCAGCACCTACACCCACGGTTTCCAGCTTACCCTCGGCAGAAGAAAGCTTGTCGAATATGCGCGAAAACACCTGGGAAAGCTGTCTCGAAGCCTTGTCGGCCTTGAGCCTCACCAGGCCCAGCGTCGTCCGCTTGTCATAGAGCACGACCAGTATCACACGATTGTCAATCGCCGACTGATACACGCCGTGATCCGTGCCCTGATGAGCCCGGCTTCTGAAGTCTCTCTCGCCCAGCATCGACGCCAGCTCTCTACTCGCAGCAACGTCGGCAGCGGTCAACGAGGCAAAGGCGTCGCTGTCAAAGGAAAGAGCCTCTCCCACATTGGCGATAAGACGCCCGTCAGAATCGACAAGCATCGCGCTCCTGGAGTAGGAGCTTGCGATGAGAGCGTAGAGGACATCATTCAAGGTCCAGAAGTCTTCCTCAAACAACGCCCAGTTCTCTCCCGCCATGTGCATCCCTCCTTCCGGCGCACCGGCGCATGAGCGCAGTGCGGAGCTCCGTTAAGCGGAGGTGTCCCTGGCCTGTTTGCCTGGCCTGGCCGGCTTCTCGCTTATCGAGAGAAGTTTCTCCCACCTTCGGTCGACTTCGCGCTGTGCCTTCTCGAGAAGCGCCTCGCAACCAGGCTCGTGCATGTGCCGAAAGCGTCCCTGGCGCTTGGTCCATTCGCCCAGGGGTTTCTTCTTGGCGGGAATGTACGTTAGCCGATACACTCCCTCCTGCACTTCATACAGCGGCCAGAAGCACGTGTCAACAGCTAGTTTTCCCATTTCGATGCTTTCGTCTGTGGGGTACTTCCAGCCCAGCACGCACGGCGAGAGGACGTTTATGAAGGAGGGGCCGTCGGCGGCGAGAGCCTTCTCGACCTTGGTCGTCAAGTCTCTCCAGAAGCCTCCGCACGCCTGTGCCACGTAAGGGATGCCGTGGGCGGCCACTATGGACGTGAGGTCCTTGTTGTACTGGGGCTTTCCCTTTATGATGTCACCGACCGGGCACGTGGAGGTATCCGCCGAGAACGGCGTGGCGCCCGAACGCTGGTTCCCGGTGTTCATGTAGGCCTGGTTGTCGTAGCAAACGTAGAGCATCTTGTGACCGCGCTCCAGGGCGCCGCTCAGGGCCTGGATTCCGATGTCGTAGGTACCCCCATCTCCGCCAAAGGCGATGAATTTGACCTCGTCCTTCGCCTTGCCCTGTCTCTTGAAGCTCCTGTAGGCGGTCTCGACGCCGCTTATCGTCGCAGCCACGTTCTCAAACGCGCTGTGGATAAAAGGCACACGCCAGGCCGTGTACGGAAAGATCGTCGTCGTCACCTCGAGACAGCCCGTGGCGCAGCCCACGACCGTGTTCTTCCCCGCGACCAGAAGGATCTGTCTCACTATCGGCGTCATCGCGCATCCTGCGCAGGCGCGGTGACCGCCGCTCAGCAAATCTTCTCTAGTGGCCAGTTCTTTAAGCGTTGGCATTTGTGTTCTCAACTCCCCTTCTCGCTGACTTGCCGGCGACTTCCGGTGACGCGCACGCGGCGTCGCCATTCCCGTGACTTGCGCGCGACATCCTCTTATTCTCTGACGTTGAGGAACCTGATCTCTTCGACCTGTTTTCCGGCGGAAGCCACGGGCTCCATCTCACCGTAAAGCCTTCTTATGTCCTCGAACGTCGTGTCTCTTCCACCGAGGCCGTAGATGTAATCGACCACGGGGATGTTTATGCCGGACCCGTAGAGGGCCGAGCGCACCTCGGAAAACACGGGCCCGCCGTAGCCTCCGAACACGTTCGACCTGTCCATTATGGCGACGGCCTTCGCCTTGCGTAGGAGGGCTCGGACCTCGTCCTTGGGAAACGGCCTGAAGACTCTGAGCTTTATGAGTCCGACTTTCTTTCCTTCCTCTCTGAGAACATCGACGACCCCTCTCGCCGTGCCTACCGTTGACCCGAGAGTCACAACGGCAATGTCGGCGTCTTCCATCCTGTACGTCTCGAGGCAGTCGAAGGGTCTTCCGACGATGGCCTCGTAGGCCTTTCCCACCTCTTTCACTACCGGCCGTGCCTTCTCGATACCCTCTATCTGAGAACGCTTGTGCTCGAAGTAAAAATCATGGAAATCGAGCGGCCCGACGGTGAGCGGCTTGTTCACGTCGAGCAGAGAATACCTGGGAGTGTAGGTGCCCACAAACTCCTTCGCCACCTCGTCGTCGAGCACATCGACTCTCTCGACCGTGTGGCTCAAGATAAAACCGTCCAGCATGACCATCACGGGAAGAAGCACGTCGGGATGTTCGGCGATTTTCACGGCCTGGAGCGTGTTGTCGTAGGCCTCCTGGGAGTTCTCGGAGAAAAGGTGAATCCATCCCGCGTCCCGCGCCCCCATCGAGTCGCTGTGGTCGCAGTGAATGTTGATGGGGCCGCTCAGAGCGCGGTTCACACAGGCCATCACTATGGGGCATCTGTACGACGCTGCGATGTAGATCATCTCCCACATGAGCGCGAGGCCGTTGGCGGACGTGGCGGTCATCACCCGCGCGCCCGCTGCCGAGGCGCCGATGCAAGCGCTCATTGCGCTGTGTTCGGATTCCACAAGCACAAGTTCGGTCCTGACGAGCCCATCCGACACGAACTGGGCGAATTTCTCCATGAGCTCAGTCTGTGGCGTGATGGGATACGCGGCGCACACGTCAGGGTTCACCTGCCGCATGGCTTCCGCAACTGCATCGTTTCCAGTCAATCCAAGTATCTTCACGTCTACCTCTCTATTCTGCGGATCCCACCGGCCCGGCGGCCCGCCTCCAAGCATTCTCTAGTGCGACTCGCACTCGGTTTCGAGCAACATTGTGACGGCCTTGTCTTTGACCGGACACTCGCGGGCACAGATGCCGCACCCCTTGCAGTGTTCCATGTCGATACCCACGACCTGCCCGTCTTTGAGCAGTATCGAGCTGTCCGGACAATGAATCCAGCACAGAAGACAGTTGGTGCACTTCTCCTTGTGCCAGATCGGCCGCTTGACTCTCCACGAACCGGTCTCGTAATCCTGGGCGTTCCCGGCCTTCTCTATCAGCCCGCCGATCGCCAAATCCTTCCATCCGGGCAAGCGCGCACCCTTTGGTTTTTCACTCATTCGGACTTCACCTCCGCGTAGGCCCTGCGGACTGCCCTCACGTTGGCCTCAGCGACCTTTGCATCGAACTTCTTCTCGAATCTCTTCTTGATCTCGTTCACGACCGTGTCCAGCTTGAGCACCCCGGACGCCTTGCAGAAGGCGCCCAGCATGGCCGTGTTGGGGATGGGGCGGCCAAGCTCGCACATCGCGACGTTCGACGCGTCCACCGTGAACACCTTTCTTCCCTGGAGCCCGAGCCGCTTACGCACGGCCGCCGGCTCCGAGGGCGTGTTGACCAGACAAACGCCGTTTTCCTTGAGCCCCCCGCAAACGTCGGCCCTGCCGATCAA
>JAZDPI010000031.1:0-7977 GCA_043797775.1 Candidatus Eiseniibacteriota bacterium | reverse complement strand
CCGGAGGAGCGCGGCGGCGTCGTGCTCAGCGCCACCATAAACAAGTACGCGTACGCCTCGCTGATACCGCGGGGCGACAGGCGCATTACGATCACCTCCCTCGACTACGACGTCGTAGCGAAGTACGAGCGCACGGACCGTTTCGTCCTTGACGGCAACCTGGACCTGGTCAAGACCGTGGTCAAGAGACTCGGCGGGAATTCGGGCCTCAACCTTTTCATACACACGGACGCCCCTCCCGGTTCTGGTCTCGGGTCATCCTCGACGCTCGTCGTAGCGCTCATCGGCGCCCTCAGGGAATGGCTCTCCAAGCCTCTCACGGATTACGAAATCGCAGAGCTCGCGTACCGGATAGAACGCGTTGACATGCACATCGCAGGCGGGAAACAAGACCAGTACGCTGCCACGTTTGGCGGGTTCAACTTCATAGAGTTCGGTAGAGACCACACGGTGGTCAACCCCCTGCGCATAAAGCACTCGATACTGAACGAGCTCGAGTACAGGCTTCTGCTCTGTTACACCGGCGAAACCAGGCTCTCCGCCGGCATACTCAGAAGACAGACCGAATCGTTCGTGGCGAAAAGAAAGGAGATTGTAGGCGCTCTCGACGGGATCAAGGCCGACACGTCTCTGATGAAGAACGCTCTTCTGCTGGGAAAGCTCGATCTCTTGGGGGAGCTCCTTCACGAAACGTGGGTCAAGAAGAAGAAACTGGACAGGGAGATCTCCAGCCCGAAGATCAATCGGCTCTACGCCGTGGCACGGCGACACGGGGCGATCGGCGGCAAGATACTGGGAGCCGGAGGGGGCGGCTACCTCCTGACGCTATGCAGGTTCGACAAGAAGCACATTGTGGCCGAGAAACTTGAGAATGCAGGTGGACAGATTGTGGAGTTCGGGTTCGAGTTCAGGGGGCTCGACACCTGGAAGATCTAGATACTCGACACCTGAAAGACCTAGATACAGGAGGCATCTTGGCAGAAAGGCTGAGACTCTGCATTCTCGGCCCCGCCTATCCGCTGAGAGGCGGGATAGCTCAGTATCTTGCGATTCTGTATTCGCTTCTCGAGAAGAATCACGAAGTACATTTCGTGTCCTTCAAGAGACAGTATCCTTCGTTCCTCTTTCCGGGAAAGACCCAGCTTGATCCCGGCAGGCCGCGCATAGACGTGAGGCCCAGGGCCCTCATTGATTCCGTCAATCCGTTTAGCTGGCTCAGAACGTACGCGTTTCTGAGACGCATCAGACCCGACCTTCTCATATTCAAGTGGTGGACGCCGTTCTTCGCGCCATGCTATTTTGTGCTTTGCTTCCTTGCCAGAAGATTCACGGGCGCGCGCGTTGTCTTCGTTTGCGACAACGCCGTCCCGCACGAACGGAGGCCCGGCGACGTGTTTCTCACGAAGCTGGCCTTTTCTCAGGTGGACTACTTCGTGACGCTCTCCAATTCCGTGCTGGCCGAACTGAGGGCGCTGAAGCCCGGCGCAAGGGCGGTGGAGATCGCCCACCCGAGCTACGCCTACTTCACGTTCGGAAGGGTCGACACGGCGGTTGCCAGAGAGAAACTGGGCCTCTCGGGGAAGGTGATACTCTTTTTCGGTTACGTGAGAGCGTACAAGGGAGTTCACTTCCTGCTGGACGCGTTTGCGCGAGTGAGAGAGAAGCTGGGCGCGACGCTGCTCATCGTGGGGGATTTCTACGAACCTGCCGGGCCGTACCGTGAGCGTGTGCGGAGACTCGGGCTGGAAGACAGTGTTAGAATCGTCGACAGATACGTGAGCGATGAGGAGGTGGGCTTGTTCTTCTCCGCGGCAGACGTCGTCGTCCTTCCGTACACTTCAGCGACGCAGAGCGGGGTGGTGCAGATAGCCTTTGCCTTCGAGAAGCCCGTCGTCTCCACTTCCGTGGGGGGGATCCCGGAGGTCGTCAGGGACGGCGAGAACGGTCTCCTTGTTCCTCCGTGCGACAGCGAAGCTCTGGCCGCGGCTCTCTTGAGATTCTATGCGGAGGACCTCTCGGGAGGATTCGCCGCCGGCATAAAGAGCAAAGGTTACGCCTTCTCCTGGGACCCCATCGTCAAGGCGATCGAGGACTTCGGGTCAGAGGGACTAAAAAGGGGCTGATAAGATGACACGAGGAAGATGGCTTGGCCTCAGACTCTTCGTTTTCTTCTTTTGTCTGTACCTGCTTACGATGAGCGGGATAATAGTATCGAGCGACGGCAACACGATGTTCCTGCTCACGCAGAGCATCGTGGACGGCAAGACGCTGGCTATTCCATACGGCAACGGCTACCCGGGCGAAGACGGGCGTCTTTATCCGAAGGCCGGAATCGGCCAGGCCGTTCTTTCGGCGCCGTTTTACCTGCTCGCCAAGGTAGTGTACGGGTGGTCCGGCTTGGGTGAGGCCGAGAGCGGCTATTTTCTGAGATTCGTGACCGCGACCGTCGAACCGTTTATGGCCGCTTTGGCGGTCGTTCTCTTTCTCCACGTCTGCCTGTGTCTGGGGTTTGGGACGAGAGTCTCGCTGGTTCTTTCGGCCGCCTTCGGACTGACGACTCCGCTCTGGGTCTATTCCAAGAGCTTTCTTACGGAGCCCTTCACCACGGCACTGCTTCTGGGTTCCGTGCTGGGCCTGTTGGCGTTCAAGCGAAGCGGGCGAAGGCGTCACCTGTTTCTCGCCGGACTCTGTGCGGCCGTGACCGTTCTCACGAAATACTCAATGGTGCTCGCGGTCGGTCCCATCGTTGTGTTCTTCTTTGGCTCCTGCCTTCCCATGAAGCACAGATCGACGGAGCTGAGCGTTTTCTCGGCCGCCTGCCGTGTGCTCGCCTTCTGCACGCCTCTTCTGGCCTGCGTGGCCATTGCGTTGTGGTACAACCACGCCCGCTTCGGCAACATCTTCGCCAGCGGTTACGGGGCCGAGATCTCTCGCGAGGGCTTCGGGACGCCGCTTCTGGTCGGAATCTACGGACAGCTGTTCAGCTCGGGCAAGAGCATATTTTTGTACGCCCCCGTGCTCGCTCTATCGTGGAGCGGTTTTTCACTTTTCAGGCGGAAGTTGGGGGCCGAAGCACTTCTTTTTGTATCCATTTTCGTGATCAATCTCCTCTTCTATTCCAAGTTCGTTTCGTGGGCGGGGGACGGCAGTTGGGGTCCCCGTTATCTTGTGCCGTTCGTGCCCTTCCTGCTTGTGCCCGTGGGAAGCCTTCTGTCCAGCGAGAACGTGGGCAGGCTGCTCTGGTCCACCTTCGTGTTTCTTGCAGTCGTGGGTCTGCTCGTTCAGATAGGCGGAGTGAGCATCTATTTCGGAAGTTACCTTAGAGAAATCAAGGAATACCCTTATAAGAAAGAATTTACGGATCCACGTTTCTTGAGTGATTCGCACTTCATTCCCAACTTCTCCCCCGTCTGGGGCCACTGGAAGATGCTCGCAAGAAACGCAAGCCTGCACGCTCGGGGCGAGTTCCCGGACGTGCCGCTAGTGGCGTACGCAGACGCCGGGTCGAACAGAGGCGCGGAGAGACGAATCCCTCTGGACGAAGGCGGGAGGCAGGAGCTTCTCAAGGGGCTGGACTTCTGGTTCACGTACCTGCTGTACGTGGGGAAATGGAAGAGGGTGTACTGGCTCGCCGTTGCCCTCCTTGGGCTGTGCGCCGCGTTGTCCGGGTGGTTGAGCGCCAGGCGTTTCTTTGACCGAAGGCTGTCCTCGGCCTGATTCGACCTGAGCCGGCGATTTCCGGAAACACCGCCGGCAGTCCTGAAGGAACTCTCTTATGCTCAAGGTCGCCGTAGTCGTCGTCAACTGGAACGCGAAAGAAGTCACCCGGAATTGTCTCGAGTCGCTCGAGCGTTCGACTTACCCGGATATCGACGTCATTCTCGTGGACAACGCCTCCTCTGACGGCTCGGTTGAGTATCTCCGGGCCCTTTTCCCACGCGTGCTGCTGATTGCGAACGCGACGAACGAGAGATTCGCCAGAGGAAGCAACGAGGGGATACGGCTCGGGCTGGAAAGGGGTGCCGCATACTTGTTCCTGCTCAACAACGACGCCGTCGTGGAAGAGACCGCGATCGAAAGACTCGTCGGGGTCGTGGAGAGCTCCGACCGGATAGGGTTGGTGGGGTCCAAGATTCTGTATTTTGATCATAAACATGTGATCTGGTCGGCGGGAGGAGAAGTGAACTTCTGGACGGGCATCACGAGACACAGAGGGATTCGTGAGGAAGACAGGGGACAATTCGACGAGCTTGCGGACGTGGGGTACCTAACGGGCTGTGCTTTGATGGCAAGCAGAAAGCTGGTTGAGACGATAGGCGTGCTGGACGCGTCCTACCACATGTACGGAGAGGACGCCGACTGGTGTCTGCGGGCGAAGAGAGCAGGCTTCCGAGTCGTGTACGTTCCTGACTCCAGAGTGTGGCACAAGGTCTCGCTCTCTTCCGGCGGGGAATTCTCTCCCGGGAAGGTGTATCAGAAGACCAGAAGCAACATTCTCCTGTTCACGCGACACGCGAGGCCCTATCACTGGATCACGATTCCGTTCTTCTCGGCAGTCCACCTCTTGTGGCTTTTCCTGACCGGTATCTCCGGCAGGAGGGCAGGCGTCCCTGGCGCCGTTCTTCGAGCCCTGAGGGACGGCCTGCTGAGGCGCGAGCCCCGCTAGGGCGTCGGAGGAGACCTCCTGGTGACAAAAGACACTCTTCGCCTCATCGAGAGGTCGGACGACGAACGGCCCCTCTTTCTCCACGAAGTCCTTTCCGATCTGAGAGAGGGGAGTGTGGTTCTGGATGCAGGGTGCGGGAGTGGGAGCTTTCCTCACGCGAGCTATTCGGGACTGAGCATAGTCTCGCTCGACGTGAAGGTGCCTGCGCAAGACGCCTTCGCCGCGACTGCGAAGCGGGATCTCGGCTTCGGGAGACTCGCGGGGGGGCAGGCCCCCCGTGCGGTGGTTTCCGGAGCGGCGGCAGGGGAGAGGCCCCGCAATTTCGTTGTCGCCGACGTGGAGACGCTCCCGATGGCGGGATCTGTCGCGGACCTCCTTATTCTCAACTACGTTCTGGAACACGTCTGCGACGCCGGCGCGGCGATCGCGGAGGCGGCGAGGGTACTCAGAGCCGGCGCACGTCTTTACGTCGCTGTTCCGAACGCGCGCTCGTTCGACGACAGGTTCTATCGATTCGCGGGCTATTTCGCCAAGTACGGGCTCCTCAAACTGGGCAAGAGACTGGAGCATCAGCAGCGGTTTGATTTTCTCTCTCTCAACAGGCTTCTCTACGGACGGGGCTTCAGGCTTCTCTCTTTCTGCGAGTGCCCCTCGGGGTACACGTGGATGAACGACGCCCGCGTGAAGAAGTTCCACACACACTTTCTTCGGTTCCTTTCGTTTCTGAAGCGCGCTCTCTCCATAGATCTCTTCAGGTCGAGCAATTATCTCGCGCTATACGAGCACGCGGGGGGAAGGGGTGTGAGGCTCGTCACACACGTCTGCTCGGTGTGCGGACTTCACCTCGTGCGCGAGGAGGCCGGGAAAGGTCCGTGGATGTGTCCATACTGCGACAACCGTAACGTACACTAGCGGTCGGCAAAAATGGAGCTCATAGTCTTCTCTGAGGTCAAGTGGAACTACCTTCGGACAAGGAAGCGCTTCATCCTTTCCAACTTCCCGGGAGACACCCGCGTGATCTTCTTCGAGCCCATCAGATTCTCGAGGCGCAATGATTTCCTTCCGAAAACGCACGGGAACGTCACCTACGTATGTACACCCGTGTTGAAACCCAGCACCGAGAGCCGGCTCTACAACTGGCTGACGCGGTTCGGCGCGGTCAGAGCCGTTCTGGACCTCGTGATTGTCGTGTGGGTGCGACTGCTCATGCTGGCGCTGAGGCCGCGCTCAGACTCTCCAGTGCTGGTGTCGAACGTGTACTTTGCGCCGGTCGTGGAGAGCATGAAGTCCAGGTTCGTTTGCTACGACTGCAACGACGATCCCACTTTCTTCCCCGGGGTACCCCCGTGGGCAGTGCAGTATTTCAACCGCCTCTGCAGGAGGGCCGACGCCGTGGTTGCGTGCTCGGCGAGTCTGGCCCGGCGGCTGGAGGACTCCTGCGGCAAACGCGTCACGGTGATAGGGAACGGCGTAGATTACGAGTTGTTCTCCCGGGCGGTTGAGCCGAGGGAGATCCCGTCCGACATCGCCGCCCTGCCGGAGCCCGTCGTCGGTTACACGGGCGCGGTGAAGGAGTGGTTTGATTTCGAGCTTCTGGCCCGGTCCGCGAAGGAGAACCCTCGCGCGTCGTTTGCAGTTGTGGGCCCCGTGTCGCCGTCGGTGGCGAGGGAGGCCGCGCGATTGTCCGGGAGTCTCCGGAACGTGCATTTCCTTGGAGAGAAGCCGTACGCCTCGCTTCCTCTCTATCTTGCGCCGATGCAGGTTTGCCTGATACCGTTCGTGATGAGTCCTCTAACCGCAGTCTTGAACCCGAACAAGCTCTACGAGTACTTCGCCGCGGGCAAGACCGTCGTGAGTCTCAAGTATTCCTGCGACCTGGCCGCGTTCGGAAGCCTGATGTATCTGGCGGAAAGGGCCGAGGGCTTTCCCGGGGCCGTGTCCAGGGCGCTCGAGGCGCCTCTGGACGCGGGCAGGCTCAAGGAGGCCGCGTCGGGGCACACCTGGAGGAAGAAGGCGGACGAACTCTACGCGATTCTGATTTCACGCGGACACTCGAAGGAGACAGCAAGATGACGAAGAAGGCCAGGAGAGACAAGGCTTCCCGGAAAACGCCCAAGAAGGAACACTGGAGCTCTCGCGCGGGCAAACATCCCGTTCTGGTTGTGTCGATTCTCCTCATGGTCGTTTTGGCTCTCGTGTTCAATCAGCTTGTCTTTGCAAGGAAGGTGCTGGTTTCCGCGGACGCGGTAGCACCCCTTGGGTTCGGCACCGTCGCGGCAGAAAGCATGAAGAAGGGCGGTCCCTATCCGCTCTGGAATCCCTACGTTTTCCTCGGCATGCCCTCGTTCGGGAGTCTCACGTACACGCCCTACGTGTACTTTCCCGATCTCATCCTCAAGGGCGTCCACACCGTGCTGCCGTTTCTCCCCCCGATGACCTGGCTCCTTATATACTACTTCGCGGCGGGTCTGTTTCTGCTGCTCTTTCTGAGGAACCGGTCGGTGTCGCTCGAGGCCGGGTTCCTGGCCGGGCTCGCGTTCATGCTCACGCCGAATCTGATAGCCATCGGCGCCTTCGGCCACGGAAGCAAACTCGTGAACTGCGCCTTCATTCCGATCGTTCTCCTCACGGGGGTGAGACTTCTTACGAGGGGAGGCGCACTGTCGTTTGGTCTGTTCGCTCTCGCCTCGGGTCTTCAGCTTCTCAGGGCTCACGTTCAGATCGTCTACTACGCCTGGATGGCGCTCGGGCTCTACTGCGCGCTCTTCCTTCTGATGAATCGGTCAGACGGGATGGGCTGGGCTCTGCGCGCCCGCAGAGTCGGATTGGTGGGGCTCGGCTTGCTCGTGGCGCTCTGTCTTGCGGCGGTCATGTATCTGCCTGTCCACGACTACAGTGCCTACTCCAGCCGTGGCGGAGCAGAAGGCGGAGGCCTCGAGTTCGGCAGGGCGACGGACTGGTCGTTCAGTCCCGTAGAAATGATGACGTTTCTTGTTCCCTCGTGGCTCGGCTTCGGAGGTTCCACCTACTGGGGAAGCATGCCATTCACCGACTATCCCAACTACATGGGCATTCTGCCTCTCTCACTTGCCCTCCTGGGAGCGCTCAGCGTTCGTAGGAGAGAGGTGTTGTTTTTTGTCATCATGGCTCTGGCTTCGCTTTTCATCTCCTTCGGGAAGCACTTCGAATCTCTGTACAGGTTTCTCTACGAGCATCTCCCGTACTTCAACAAGTTCCGGGTGCCCGTCATGATACTCGTCCTTCTTCAGCTCTCCGTGGCGGCGCTGGCGGCCTACGGGGTCGAGCGCATC
>JAZDPI010000028.1:0-2525 GCA_043797775.1 Candidatus Eiseniibacteriota bacterium | reverse complement strand
GTGAGAAAGCTCAAGGGCGAGGGCAGGCCCGTAGTCGCGGAGGCGGACAGAGCGGCCGTGCTCTGCGCGCTCAGGTCGGTCGATTACGTGTGCATCTTCGGCGAGGACACGCCGGACTCACTCATTCGTGTGGTCGCACCGGACGTGCTCGTCAAGGGTGCAGACTATCGCCCGGACGAGATCGTCGGTGCGGATTTCGTGAGCGGGCAGGGAGGCAAAGTGGTGACGATCGAGGTGGTCCAGGGCCGGTCGACGCAGACCCTGATTGACACGATCCTGGACAGGTTCGGATCGAAACGCTGAGCCCCCACGTTCTTGCGCCCAAGCTTCCTTCCTGTCTTGCCGGCCGGAGCGTATGGGAAAGAAACAGAGGAAACACAAATCCGCCCTTGACCGCTTCGAAGAGACTCTGAGCCGGCACCGCTCTCTGCCGATGCTCGTGGTTGCGCTGCTCGCGGCGGCGGTCCGCGCCGTTCACCTTGCAGGCCTGCACGGCAGTGTCTTCTTCAAAGAGCCGATCCTCGACTCGATGCTGTACGACACCTGGGCGCGCAGGATAGCTTCCGGGGACTGGCTTGGCCACGACGTCTATTTCATGGGCCCGCTGTACCCGTACTTTCTGGGCATCGTCTACACGGTGTTTGGACGCACGCCTCTGGCCGCTTCCGCCGTTCAACTTGCTCTGGGACTGGCGAGCATACTGCTCGTCTTCGCGATCGCGAGACGAGTCGCGGGCAGTGGCGTGGCGCTTCTCTCGGGAGTGCTGCTGGCCTTTTACGGGCCTCTGTTGTTTTTCGACGGACTCCTCCTGCCCGAGTTCCTGGGGATTCTCCTCAACCTCCTCTGGATCTATCTCCTCGTGAGAACCAAATCGAACGTCAGACCTCTTCACCTGTTCGCCGTGGGGGTTCTGCTGGGCCTCTCCGCGCTTGCCCGCACGAGCGCGCTTCTTTTCCTTGTGGCGATCGGACTCTGGCTCGTTCTTGGAGAGAAGATGCCGCTGAGGCGAGTGCTCGTGTCCCTGGGTGTTCTGACGCTCGGCCTGCTGGCTGTTCTCATGCCGGTAGGAGTGCGGAACTACGTTATCTCCGGTGACAGGGTTTTGGTGACGTCGAACGGCGGTCTCAACTTTTATATCGGAAACCACGCGGAGGCAAACGGACTCTACACGGACGTGAAAGAGCTTCGGATGGTGGGCGGTGACCCCGAGAGCGATTGGACGGGCAGATTCGAGGCGGAGAAGGCGGCGGGCAGGAGCCTCAGGCCCTCGGAAGTATCCGACTTCTGGCTGGGTCGCGGCCTGGAGTTCGTGAAAAAGAGTCCCGGCAGCTTCGCTCTTCTCTTCCTGCGTAAGACGTTCCTTTTCTGGAACAGTTTCGAGTTTCCTCAGATCGAGGATTATCGCGCGTGGAAGCAGACGTCCGGCTTTCCCTTCGCGCTCATTTCATTTGCGTTCGTCGGGCCTCTCGGCATTCTCGGGATGCTTCTAGCTTCACACCGGAGAAGCGAATTCTTTCTTCTCAGACTTTTCGTGATCTTCTACACGATTTCAATCTGCGTCTTCTTCGTGACGGCCAGGTACCGGGTCCAGGTGGTTCCCGTTCTCTCGGTTTTCTCTGCCTACAGCCTCTGGTGGTTTGCAGGAGCAGTGTCGCGGGGGGCATTCTCGCGAGTCCTGCCGGCGCTGCTTGTCCTGGCTGCACTCGTGCCGGCAACGGGCAGGCCGGTCCTCTCTGCCCTGGGCATTCATCCCTCCCAGGGTTCCTGGTATTCGCATTTCTACATGGGCACGAAGCTCCTCACCGACCCCGGTTCACTGGATCGGGCGATCGAGGAGCTCAAGCTCGCCACGCAGCTTAACCCTGCGAACCCGGAGGCCTTCAACAACCTGGGACTCGCTTACGAGAGAAAAGGGATGGTGGATGATGCTGCCGGCGCCTTCCGGGCCGCGATTGGGGCCGACTCGACCTATGTGGAGTCCTGGTATAACCTTGCCTTCACGGCGCAGAAGCAGGGAGATTACGCCGGTGCCGCTGCGCTCTACGGCCGGGTTCTCGCCCTTCAGCCGTACCTTCCCAGGGCGCACTTCAACGTCGCGATCTGCTTCATGCAGTCGGGGAATCTGCCTCAGGCCGCGGCTCATCTTCGCACCGTGATTTCGATGCAGCCCGAGAACGTCGAGGCCCACAACCAGCTTGGCATAGTCCTGGGGGAACAGGGAGATCTTGCAGGTGCAATCTCCGAGTTCGAAGCGGCGCTGAGAATAGACCCGGGGTACTCGGCGGCGCGCGAGAATCTCACGACCGCCGTTCAGGCCCGGGGTGGGCGATGACGACCTCCTTGTTCGTCGATTTCGCCGGACGGGGAATATCTCTTCTTTGCCAGGCAGGGAGACCTCTGGTGGGGGGACGCTGTGGTCATTCTGGTGGCCGTCCAGAGAGCGCACGAGACGTTGCCGGTCGATACGGTTGCATTTGACGATGACGAAGAAGCAGGCGCTGAGTCCCGCATAGGCAAGTTCCCGG
>JAZDPI010000008.1:0-8116 GCA_043797775.1 Candidatus Eiseniibacteriota bacterium | reverse complement strand
GGAAGAAATAGGCCTCGACAAGCTGATCCAGGGTCAGGGAGGTTTCGACCGAAACCACTTCGGTGCTCATGATTTCGCTGACCCTGAGCCCGGAAAGCGCCTTGCGAACGAGAACTTGCTGGTAGCTTCCCTCTGCGGCCTGCTGAAGGAACATGCCTATCAGGACGAACCATATGCCGCCGAGGTCTTTCTCCACGAAGATCCGGTAAAGACCCACTAGTATCAGGACGATGGCAAACCCCTTGCCGAAATGTGACGCTATGCGGGTGGCCCTTCTCACGTCGCCGCTCCTCTTCCAGAGAACGGCGCGAAGAAGCCGTCCGCCGTCAAGCGGAAAGCCGGGAACCAGGTTGAATATCACGAGGGCACCGTTCATTATCGCTACGTAGAGAAAGAGCGCGTGCACGGCGCCGGCCCCGCGTCTCGCAGCCAGCATTGAGAGAACGAAGAAAAGGGCGCTCAGAACAAGGCTGCACGCCGGCCCTGCAGCGGCCACTTTGATCTCCGTGTTGGGGTCATCGGGCTCCTTACCCAAGTGCGCGATCCCACCGAAGATGAAAAGCGTTATTCCTCGTATCCCGAGACCCAGTCTGTTCGCGACGAACGAGTGGGAGAGCTCGTGCAGGAGAACGGAGATAAACAGGAGAAGGGCGCCCGCCACGCTGATCACCCATACGGTCGGGGTACCCAGGCCCGGATAGTTCGCCGGGAAATAGCCCACGCCTAGTGTCCAGATGACCAGCCCCAGGACAACAAACCAGGTGTAATTGATGGATATCCTTATTCCCCCGATCGTGAAAAGGTCGAATCCACGCCTCATCTCTTCCTCCCTAACTGGCTCAGGAGCTTCTCAAACTCCTGTTCGGAAAGGATCTCTATGCCGAGCTCCCTCGCCTTCTCATGCTTGCCGCCCGGGTCCTTCCCCGCCACGACGAAGTCCACACGCTTGCTCACCTGCGACGAGACTGACGCGCCCAGCGCTTCCACGAGGCGTCGAGCCTCTTCCCTGGTGTGCCCGTCGAGCGTACCGGTAAACACAAAGGTCTTGCCCCCAAGTCTCGAGCTCGCACGACCGCCTTCACCGAGTGTCCTCACCCCGGCGCGAAGCAGTCTTCTGACCACCTCGACGTTCTTCTTCTCTGCGAAGAAGCCCGCCACGCTCTGTGCGACCTCGGGCCCGATCTGATCGATTTCCTGAAGCCGTTCCTGGCCCGCCTTGATGAGCCTTTCCATGTTCCCCAGGCTCCGAGCAAGAACCCTGGACAGATGTTCTCCCACGTGTCTTATGCCGAGCGCGAAAACCAGTCGCGCGAGAGTGGTGTCCCTGCTCTTGTTTATCGAGTCGAGTATGTTGCCGGCAAGTTTCTCCCCCATTCTCTCGAGCGTCAGGACGCCCTCAGCCGTGAGCGAATATATGTCTGAAACGTCCTTCACCAGGCCCTTCTGGACGAGTTGCTCGATTATTTTCTCTCCAAGGCCTTGGATGTTCATCGCCCTCTTCGAGGAAAAATGGATCACCGACTCCTTGAGCTTGGCGGGGCACGAGAGCCCGACGCACCTGGAAACCGCCTCCCCCTCCAGCCTGATGGCGCGGGAGCCGCAGACCGGGCAGTGCGTCGGAATCACATATTTCTTTTCCTTCCCGGTCCTTCTTGAAGTTACGACGCTGACGATTTCGGGTATGACGTCTCCGGCCCTCTGCACGATCACCGTGTCGCCTACTCTAACGTTCTTCCTGTCGATCTCGTCCTGGTTGTGAAGAGTTGCCCTGGAGACCACGACACCGCCCACGTTCACGGGCTCCATTATCGCCACGGGAGTCAGTGCGCCCGTCCTTCCCACCTGGACAACGATGTCCAGCACCTTTGTCGTCTCCTGTCTCGCCGGGAACTTGACGGCCAACGCCCAGCGCGGGCTCCTGGAAATGGCGCCGAGGGCTTCCTGCTGCGCCAGCTCGTTTACCTTGAGGACGATTCCGTCGGTTTCGTAGCCGAGCGCGCTTCTCTTCTCCTTCATCTCCCCGTAGTACACCACGGCTTCAGCGACGGTGTTGCACAGCCTCGCGTGAGGATTGGCTCGAAGACCGAGCTCGGGCAGCGCCTCGAGGAGTTCCCACTGCGTTCTGTAGCTCACGCCTTCGACACGCCCGACCCCGTAGAAGAAGGCCTCCAGCGGCCTGGCTGCCGTCACGGCCGGGTCAAGCTGTCTGAGAGAGCCGGCGGCTGCGTTCCTCGGATTCGCGAAGAGAGGCTCCCCCTCTCTTTCTCGTTCCTCGTTGAGCCCCCCGAACTCCTCCACTCTTATTATCACTTCTCCCCGCACTTCGATGAGCTCCGGCACGCGATCCCCCGGCCGGCCGCGCAGTCTCAAGGGGATGGAGCGAATCGTCTTGAGGTTCTGCGTCACGTCCTCACCGGTCGTCCCGTCACCTCTCGTTGAGCCCACCGTCAGCACACCGCCTCTGTACACCAGCTCGACTGCGAGGCCGTCAAGCTTCGGCTCGCCGACGTACTGAGTCACCGCGTCCTTGCCGAGGACTTTCCTCACGCGCTCGTCGAAGTCGACGATTTCATCCTCGCCGAAGGCGTTGGAGAGGCTGAGCATCGGAAGGGAGTGCCTGACCTCTCTGAAGATCTTGAGAGCTGCGGCACCCACCCGCTGGGAGGGCGAATCCGGCGTGACAAGCTCGGGAAAACGCGTCTCTATCTCATCCAGTCGGGACATGAGCCTGTCGTACCCGGCGTCCGAAATCTCGGGACTATCCAGAACGTAGTAACGATAGTCGTGATGCGCAATCTTCTCTCTCAGTTTCTTGAGTTCTTCTCTCGCTTCTCTTTTTGTGAGCGATTTCCCCAGTTTGGGCATCTCTTCACCGTCGCTCGGAGTCCTGCAGACAAATCCTCATGTCCTGAGCGGCCTGCGCCGGCCTCGCCGCGACCGACCGGCTGCACACGAGCCGTCCCGCTGTCGGCGCCGCCACGGGCGCAGGCTCTATACGTCGAATATCACCTGTGCTTCCCAACCGGACTGCGTCTTCTCCACGGAGAGCTCGTGATACGTGACGGCCTTGATTTCCATGCGCATGACGTGCCTCGCGGAGTCAAAGCGCTCCCCGAAACAAACCGCGATCAGCGACGTCTCGGTGGCTTCGGTCACCTCGAAACGCGCGAAAACTCTCTTCTCGGCATAGAAAACGTAAAGCAGCTCCCGGAGCCACTGCACGAACAGAGCCTCTGTGCCCCCCGCCTTGAGCGAAAGACCGAATCTCGTGGTTCGCCTCACGCGGCGGGTCTCGGTCAGGAGATCGAAGAGGGCAAGCCCCGCGTTCTCGAAAAGCCCTTCGAGCGTGGCACCGCGCACCCTGATTCCGATGTCGGCAGTGTGGTCGATGATTTCGTACGACAGGTCCTCGCTCTGCTCCTCCCGAACCGTCCGATCCGAGCCCTTCCTTTCGTAGCCCCTTACCCCTCTCTTCGAACCGATGGGCCGCCCTGCTCGTCGAGGCAGGGGGAGTCTCTGCCCCTTCTTGGGACTCCCTCGTCTCACTCGGACCTCCTGAGACCGGACTGCGGCGTGAAAAACTGGCACAGCCCTCAACCAAAGAGCTGTGCCGGTGGAGGCGTGCGTGGCCGTCCCGGCAGAGTCGCGAACGCAGAGGGACCTTGGTCCAGGAGCATCCTCACCCCTTTATGACGCCGATCGGAGTCAGTCTGGCGACCTTTCTCGATATTCCGGCCTTGTCCACCACGTCCACGACTTCAGAGACGTCCTTGTACGCCTCGGGCATCTCCTCCGCGAGAGTCGCCTTGCTTGCCGACATCACAAAGATGCCCTTCGCTTCAAGTTCCCCGGCGACGGAACGTCCCTTGGCGTTGCGCATCGCTTGCTTTCGGCTCATCATCCTTCCCGCCCCGTGGCAGGTGCTTCCGAAAGTCTCTTCCGCCGCCCTTTTCGTCCCGACCAGAAGAAACGAATGGGTGCCCATGTCGCCCGGAATGAGCACAGGCTGCCCGATGCTCCGATACTGCTCAGGCACCCTCTCGTCGCCGGGTGGAAAGGCTCTGGCGGCGCCTTTCCTGTGAACGCAAACCTCGATCTCCTTCCCGTCGATGCGGTGCTTCTCTCTCCTTGCGACGTTGTGTCCGAGGTCGTACACCAGGCGCATGTCGAGCCTGTCGGGGCCGGCCCTGAAGAATTGTTCAAAGGTTTCCCTCGTCCAGTGAGTGAGCACCTGCCTGTTCGTGTAGGCGTAGTTGACGGCGCAAGCCATGGCGCTCAGGTATTCCCTCCCCACCGGAGAGGTGATGTACGCGCAGGCGAGCTGCCTGTCGGGAAGCTCGATGCCGAGCCTGCCGTATTCGTTCGTCATCACCTGCAGGAAATCATCACAAACCTGATACCCAAATCCCCTCGAGCCCGAGTGGATGATGACGGTGACCTGGTTGAGCCTGAGTCCGAAGCCCTCGGCCACCTGGGCGTCGTAGATCTGATCCACGAAGCCGACCTCGAGGAAGTGGTTGCCGGAGCCCAGTGTACCGAGCTGTTCCTTCCCTCGCTCGAATGCCCTGGCGCTCACGACTTCGGGATTGGTGCCCGCCATGAACCCGCCTTCCTCGGTCGCATCTATGTCTCCCGCCTGGCCGTAACCCTTGTCGAGGGCCCATCTGGCTCCGAGCTGCAGCATCTTGCGCTCTTCCGCCTTCGAGAGCTTGAGCTTGCCGGTCGAGCCGACACCGGACGGGATGTTGCGAAAGAGAGCCGTCACCAGCTCCTTGATCCTCGGCCTGACCTCGCTCAACTCCAAGGCCGTGGCTATCAACCTGCACCCGCAATTTATGTCGTACCCCACTCCGCCCGGAGAGATGACCCCGCCGTCGACGTCGGTCGCCGCGACACCTCCTATCGGGAAGCCGTACCCCCAGTGGATGTCCGGCATGGCGAGAGAGTATTTGACTATCCCGGGAAGGTGGGCGACGTTCGCAACCTGGACGGGACTCTTGTCCGACCTGATGTGGGCCATCATCTTCTCGTTGGCGTAGATGATTCCGGGAACGCGCATCCGTCCGGTCTTGGGAATCATCCACCTGTAGTCGTCGATTCTCTCAAACTTCAGCCCGTGTTCTTCCGTCACTTTTCGACACCTCAGGCCGCCTGTCGCTCCTCCAGGCGAACGAATCTCACTTGGTCTCTGCCTCCCCGGTCATGGGGACGAACCTGACAGGCAGCACGTCCTTCTTCACGTATCCCTTGTCCTTCTTTGTGAGGAGGAGAAGCTCCTGGCAAAGATCCCCCACGGGAATGGACATCCTGCCGCCAACCTTGAGTTGCTCCACAAGCGGCTCGGGAACGTGGTCGGGGGCGGCAGTCACGATTATGGCATCGAACGGAGCCTCCTCCGGCCATCCCCTGTAGCCGTCCCCACACCGCAGTTTCACATTCTTGTACTCCAACTTGGAGAGCACTTGTGCGGCTCTTTCGGACAGGCTCCCGACTATCTCTATGGAACAGACCTCCCGGGCGACTTCCGCAAGCACGGCCGCCTGGTATCCCGACCCCGTGCCTATCTCCAGGACTTTGGAATCTCTGTTGAGGCCCAGGGTCTCGGTCATCAGCGCCACTATGTACGGCTGCGAGATCGTCTGCCCCTCACCTATGGGCAGAGGCTCGTCTGCATACGCGTACTTCCTGTACGACTCGGGAACGAACTCATGCCTGGGAACCCTGCGCATGGCCGCAAGAACGAGGGTGTCCCTGATTCCTCTTCTCACGATCTGCTCGTCCACCATGCGGTTTCGTTGAGCAGAGTAATGGTCTTCCGCCTGCGTATGTCTCTCCTTCGCCTCGTCTTCCGGATGGCACGAGGCGAAGGCCAGAAGCGCAAGGCAGAAAAGGAACATCACGGTCATGGCCTGCCTCAACATGAGCGAGAATCACCCACCCGGAGCCAGCTTCTTCTCAACCGACCCCACCTTGCCGTCCATCGTCAACGGCTTGTCCCTTCTGTCGTCTATCTTGAGAGTAGTCAGGACTCTCTTGGCCCCCTTGCGAAAGCAGGCTTCGTGTACCTGTTTCGTGACCTCGATGATCTGAGACAGATCGCCTTCCAGACACGTGCTCATGGGACACAACTTCGACTTGAGGCCGCTCTTTACGATTACGCGTTCGGCCTCGGCCACGAACTCGCTGATACTGGTCCCTCCTGTGCCGACCGGTACGACACTGATTTCGCACACCGGCATACCCAACACCTCCTTCTGAGCGCTTCTTGCGGCGCCGGGCCACGGGTCAGACAGCCAGAACGCTCTTCACTCCAGGGACTTCGCGCTTCAGAGTCTCCTCAACGTACATTTTCAGCGTCATGGTCGAGGCGGGACACCCTGCACAGGCGCCCTTGAGCTTGACTTTCACGACTCCGTCCTGCACGTCCACAAGCTCGATGTCGCCGCCATCCATTTGGAGACCGGGTCTGATCTTCTGCAACGCTGTCTCTACTTGTTCTTTCAAAACGCACCTCCTTACGGGCACTCACTGCATACTACAATGCTCTCCGGGTTCCTTCAAGAGAATCCGGAGCGCCCGCTCAACGTCCGCGACGGCCACCCTCGTGTTCCTGCACGGCCCCTCCGGTCGCCAGTTGGGAATCGCGATAACGGGGGCCTCCCCGACCTCTCTTATGGCGGCCACGAGCTCCCTCTCGCAGGCGACCCCGACTACGGCGTCGGGCCTCATCTCGTCGACTATTCTGACCGCCGCGGCGCCTCCGCCCGCGATGCGGACTTTGACCGGGTACCTTTCCACAAGCTCCCCGAGTCGCGACACATCGCAGGTTCCGCATCGAGCGCAGCTCCCAATGTCCGCGATGAGATGTCTGCTGCAGGAGGAATCCTGCAAACAATGGGGCAAGATCAGGAGGACCGAGGCCCGGGTCCCGGGGAGTGAACGTGCGCGCGCAACAGCGACGGCATTGTTGAGCTCAAGGAAGGAGGCTCTCACTGAGTCGGAGGAGGCGCCAAACAGGCGGCCGAGCCTCTCACACAGGGGCAAGGCGACTCCGACGGTCCAGTGCCTCTCTACGAAGCGCGGAACGAGGCGCAGACCCAACGAGACAGACAGGGCTTCCGCCACCACGAGAGCCAGTGCGAGCAACGTGATCAGCACAACGCAGGCGCGAACGATGGCAGAGGAAACGCTGCCGAGGGCTGAAAGCCGGGGTTCGGCAAGATAGAACAGGAACCAAAGCAGGACCAGCAAAAGAGAAGTAGAGACAAAGGAAAGCAAGACGAAAAGGCCTTTGCCTTCGCCGGAGCGCACACGGCTCCTGGCGTTCCGTTCCCCTTCTCTCCACATCGGCCCCAATCGTGTCGTCTGCATCTCACCCCGGAAAGCCTGGCCTGTCGCCCGTGGTAACTAGCTTGACGTGGAATTGGCCGCGATCGAACTCGGCCGGACCGGAAGGCTACTCCTCAGACTGTATGCAGGCATCTACGGGGCACACTTCTGCGCACTTTCCGCAGTCGGTGCACTTCTCGGGATCAATTTCGTAGATGCTCTCGCCCTCGCTTATCGCACCTGCAGGACATTCGGGTTCGCACGCACCGCACGAGATGCACTCTTCTGTAATCTTGTAAGCCATAGCGCTACCTTTCGATCCTCCCCCCCTCGCCGGGGCTCACTCAGGGCCTAAGCACCACAACCTTCTTAGTCGTCGCCCCGCGACACCATTCCAGATGCAGGAAGTATACGCCGGGGCCGACGTCTCTGCCACAGTAATCCTTCAGGTCCCATTCAAGCAGGACAGGCTCACCAGGCCGGCCTTCGTACAGAGTCCTCACCACCCTGCCAAGGATGTCGAAGACGCGCAGGGAGACGGTCTCACGCACCGGGCCGTCCGGAAGCTTCAACGAGAGCCCCAGACGACTGCCCGCCGGATTGCGGGACACGACGTGCAGCTCGGGCCCTGCCGGACCCGAGGACGTCCTGACGAAAACCGGACCGTAGAGAGGCGAAGCACTGTCGTTGAGTCCAATCCAGTATCCGTATTCCGCCGAGGCCAGGACGTTACAATCAACGAACCTGTACGATACGTCTCCGACAACGGGCTCCCGGCTCACCAGGT
>JAZDPI010000330.1:0-2568 GCA_043797775.1 Candidatus Eiseniibacteriota bacterium | reverse complement strand
ATGATGACGTCTTCCGTTAAAACGGCGAACTCCTCGGAGCGGTGTAAGGGAACTCCCCTCCTCCGTCGCAGCAACTCCGTGATTTCCTCGATTGCGCCCTGTGTGCGCTCGACGCTCACGGGCTTCGCATCAATGACCGTCTGCAGTTCCGAACCGAATCTCTTCTTCAGAGTGGACTGGGGCACTATTGCGTAGTCGTCAAGACTGTTTCCCAGGAGGCGCCCCCGCTTCTCCAGTTCTCCCACGACGAGAAACCGCTTACCTCCCATGAGTATCCACCGCCCGACGGACGTGCTCTGGGGGAACAGCGTCTCGAGAAGCTCTTGCCCCAGAATGCACACGTCGGCTTTGTGCAGAACCTCCTCCTCCGTGAAGGAGCGGCCCGAGGAAATCGCGAGGTCGTGTATCTCCAGATACTCGGGCCAACTGCCCACTACCTGTGAGAATCTTGTCTCTCTGTCTCTGTATTTCAGAGGAACGCCGACGAAGCTCACTGCCGCCGCGGCCGCGACCGAGGGACAGAATCTGGATACGGCCAGCGCGTCCTCGGTCGTGAAGTCCTTTCTGTGCCTCAGGCTGTCCGGCACCTCCCCCATGAAGAGGCCCGGCTCGAACTTCCTGACGTACAGAACCGACGTGCCCAGGGACTTGATCTGACGCGCCATGCTCTGATTGAGTCCCTGAACCAACGACACCATGCCCACGAGAGTCGTTATTCCGATTACGATTCCCAGAAGCGTGAGGCCCGATCTCATCTTGTGGAGCCTCACGGAGGTCAGCGCCATTCGCAGGCTTTCGGCGAACAGTCCCGTCCGAGGCTTCATGCGACAGTCTCCATGCAGCACTCATCCCTCATAGCGCAAAGCAACGATCGGATCTTGCCTCGCCGCTCTGGAGGCGGGAAAGATCCCGAAGAAAGTGCCCACGCCGCACGCCACCAGGAGTCCCGCCACTACGGCCCACAAACGAATCGCAGCCGGCAGCGGTGAGACCTGCGCGACAAGAAGTGCGAGCCCCGCCCCAAGGGCCACACCGATAAGCCCGCCCGCACCGGACAACATCAGAGACTCGATCAGAAACTGAAGCAGGATGTCTCTGTTGCGTGCGCCCACGGCCTTCCTTATCCCTATCTCGTTCGTCCTCTCCGTGACCGATACGAGCATTATGTTCATGATGACTATTCCGCCGACGAGGAGTGAAATAGAAGCGATACCCACGGTCACAAGGTAGGCCGTGGACGTGAATTGCCTGTACATCTCCATGAAGGTCTCGGAACTCATCATTCCGAAGTCGTCGGGCTTGGAGAAGGGCACCTTTCTTCTCGCCCGAAGAATGGCTCTCGCCTCGTCCTGAGCCACGTCAAGAACCTCCTGACTTTTCGCCTTTGCGACCAGAGTAATCGGCGAGCGCGAACCGAAGGCCTTCAGGTAGGCCGTGAGCGGGATCATCACGTAGCTGTCCTGGCTCATTCCAAGAAGACTGCCCTTCTTCTCGCCGACTCCGACTACTCTGAAGGTGTGAGTTCCGACCCGCACTGCCTTCCCCAGCGGATCCACGCTGCCCAGGAGCTTGCGCCGTACGTCGTCTCCTATCACACAGACGGACTTCTTTCTGAGGACGTCCTCTCTGGACAGAGGCCTCCCCGATTCGACCTCCAGTTCTGTGACAAGCTCGTAGCCGTCATCGGCCCCCAGCACGCTCACCCCGGAGACTTCCTTCGCCCTGTACCTCACTTTCTTGTTGGTGGTCGCCACGCCTCCAGCCCTCTCGATGTTCGGGGAGAACCGCTCCAGGGCCCGGGCGTCGTCCAGCGTCAAGTCCTTCCGCTTGAGCGCGTCCAGGTAGGTTTCGTAGTTGGTTATGATACCGAACTTGTCGACGTAGAAGGTGTTCGACCCCTCCGAGACAAGTCTCTCCGAGACATACCTGTTCATCCCCTCGATGATGGAGACGATCGTGACCACGGCCATTACGCCTATCACCGTGCCCAGGACCGTAAGGAAGGAACGCACTTTGTGGGCGCGAAGAGTGGCAAGAGCTATGCGGAAACTCTCGGAACTGTCCAAGCCGCCCTCCGGAATCGTTGCCGTCAGTCGGGGTTCGTCAGACCACTTCGTCTGACTCGATGAGGCCGTCCCTCAGCCTGACGATGCGCCGCGCGTGCTCGGCGATATACTCTTCGTGAGTGACAAGGATGATGGTGTTGCCGGCCCTGTGGATCTTCTCGAAGGCCTGCATTATCTCCTCACCCGTCTTGCTGTCGAGGTTCCCGGTGGGTTCGTCTGCAAGTATCACTGAAGGATCGTTGACGAGCGCCCGTGCTATCGCCGCCCTCTGGCGTTGTTCGCCCGATAGTTCCGACGGTCGATGTTTTGCCCTATCCCTCAGCCCCACTGCGTCCAGCGCCTGCTCAACACGCCTTCGCCTGTCGACTCGCGGGATCCCGGCGTATATCAGCGGAAGCTCCACGTTGTGCAGAGCATCCGCCCTGGGGAGAAGGTTGAAGGTCTGGAAGACGAACCCGATCTCTTTGTTCCTGATCCGAGCCAGTTCGTCGTCGGAGAGGTC
>JAZDPI010000320.1:0-5268 GCA_043797775.1 Candidatus Eiseniibacteriota bacterium | reverse complement strand
ACGGGAGGAACACGCCATGAGGGATCGTACCGCACAGTTGCTGAGTCCGCCATATGATTTTCATGACATTGAGACGCTCATTCGGGGTCGGATCGGGGAGGTGATAGGCGCGGTTCTGGAAGAGGAGCTAGAGACGGCTCTGGGAGCGGGCAGGCACGAGAGGACGCCTGGACGTCGGGGCTACCGTCATGCGTCGAGGCCGGCGCGGCGGTTGATGACGTCGTTTGGAGCGATTGAGGTTGAGGTACCGCGTGGACGGTTGAAGGCTGAGGGAGGGACGAGGGAATATGAGAGCGAGCTTGTGCCGCGTTACCAGCGGCGTAGCCGCAGGCTGGACGCTGTAGTGCTGACGAGCTATCTCGTTGGAGTCAATACGCGTAAGGTGAGGCTGGCGCTGAGGCCGTTGGTGGAGGGCACGGCGCTGTCGCGTAGCGCTGTATCGCGGTTGGTGAAGCGTCTGCGAGGTCTCATGGAGGGTTGGCGGAGCCGGGATCTGAGCGGGGAGACGTATTTGATTCTGATCTTGGACGCTTTCCGGGTGCCTGTGCGTCTGGCCCGCCGTGTGGTGAGGGTGCCGGTGCAGACGGTGGTGGGAGTGAAGGAAGGCGGGGAGAGGGAGCTTTTGGAGCTTCGGCTATCACCGAGTGAGAGCACGAGGTCGTGGCAGGGGGTAGTGGAGGGTTTGGTGAGGAGGAATCTGGCTGCACCGATACTGGTGATGCTGGACGGCAACGCTGGGCTTATACGAGCGGTGAGGGAGAGCTGGCCGACAGCGCGGATCCAGCGGTGCACCAGGCACAAGCTGGAGAACTTGCTGGGGAAGGCACCCAAGCACTGCCACGGAGAGCTCAAGCGTGATTACGATGCGATCGTCTATGCGCAGGACGGGCGGGAGGCCGATGAAGCTTACACGATGTTCTGTCGCAAGTGGGAGAAGCTGGTGCCCGAGGTGGTGGTGAGTCTTGAGGAAGGCGGCAGTGAGCTGTTGACCTTCTACGATTTTCCTTCTGAGATGTGGAAGAGCTTAAGGACGACAAACATGATTGAGCGGGTGAACGAGGAGTTTCGGCGGAGGATAAAGACGCAGGGGTCGTTCCCGACGGAGGCCTCTGCGCTCATCCTTTTGTACGGGCTGGTTGCCTGCGGGGCCATCAGACTGAGGAAGATTGACGGCTACCGAAGGCTGGCGGATGTTGTGGCTGGAGCCCGGGAGAAGAGCGCATGAGGGTGGAGGGCGGCACGACGTGCACACGAGACTCCGAAACGGGGCGATGCTACGGGTTGGACCGAGTCGAGATCGTTGAACATGGAGCTTCTGGTGAAGCCGTTTTGGGGCGCCGCGGTGGCGAACAGTCGATCCGGGGCACGTCGGCCTTGTGAGATAACAGAAAAGTGATAACGCAGAACTGGAACAAGAAGATGGAAACAGACGGACGTAAGAGGTAGGCTATAGGACGAGCGGAGAATACGTCAGACCTTTTTCAACAACATACGGGACGCTGCCGAAACCTGCAATCAAGACAACTCGCGAGCTTCTCGGCAAACATGCCCTGTACTTCCCCTTCACAGAGGGTGCCTGCAACGGCCCAGCAGAATCTTCCGGCGTGCTTGCCTCCATTAACACCATCGTGCCGACCGGGCAGCGCCGCGGGGCACAATCCCAAGCTGTCGACGTTCTCCCCCCCCGGCTGCCGTCCGCATTTCATCACTTCCCAGCAGTTTTTCTGGTTCATTTGAGGTTACCTCCCCTGCCTTTGACGGGCACGGCCACTCTGCGTGCAGACCGCAGACGTTCGTGCCCGCTACGTCCGCATCTCTGAACACCCGGCGGATGTTGCGCGGACAGCGAGATACGTCGTCTTGTCGACGTCACCGGTGAGAGTGACGGCCAAAATACCTCCCTCTACCTTTGTTTCTACGGCCCAGCTCATGCCTTCCTCTCAGAGCACGACGGCCCGATCCCCGAAAAAGGCCAAAGACCGTGCGCCCGTACCATGCGGAGCGGGACGGCAGGCCGCACGGCAGATGAAAAACCAGGTCAGAAAATGAACCCCGGGACCACAGCGTCTCAACCGTCCCTACCTCGCAGGTGAAGAGAATCATCTCGTTTCTTGACGCCGAGTGGCCTTACACGTGCTGGCCCAGGACGAAGAATCCGTATTTCATACCAGCAAGAGTACTATTCAACCTTCTTGAAAGAGGTAGTCCTTCATAGAGTAATGTGAATACAATACCAAAAAACACTCCAATTAGTGGTTTTGTCCATATGAAATACCAAGCATTCAGTTGTTCCGGCTCAAACTTGTCGGCTGGGGCGAACTGTGGTCCGTAGACTATTCTAGAAAAAGCGGCGCCCGCAATGAACAGGGTAACTCCCATGATAAGCCCCGAGACTATTCCTGCCGTGATGATTTTCCTGATTCCCATTCTTGGTGTCTCCTAAAGACACTTTAAATCGACACGTTCGCAAATCACATTCTGCTGTGAATTGATCTCCGCCGTCAAACCCATGGAGTCGAACCGTCGTCTGACATTAAGAAAAACCTCCTTGCCGGTCAAGACATCCTTTCGTGAGAGGCACACGCCGATCTTCTCTTCGGGGCAGTAACACACGTCGCAATCATATGCTCCGCCATGACCGTAGAAAGTGAGCCCATGGATAGACTTCATTAACGCCTTCTCTCAATGCGGAGCAGCCGGGCTGGTCGAGCGCATAGTCAGACGGCTTCTATTCAGATTCGGTAAGAGACCCTTCGTCTTGTTCCTCGGCATCAAGAAGCTGAATTGCCTCTTCAATTCTCTCGTCATCAAGAATCCACAGTTCGGGCCATACCTCTGGTGCCGGTATTCCGCCTGCCAGCGGTGAGAGTAACTCGTTCTTAATCATACATCGGATGCCTTGAGACTCGAGGATTGTCCTACGAAAACTGCATTCTATCAGGTTTGTACTCGTGTAGACCTTTTTCAAGTGTTTCCTCCTGCTTCAATAATTGACCTGACCGGCCCACTCCGTGCGCGCTACGCATCGGCTCACGCGATCGGATAGTCCATGCCTGTGCACGGCTTCCCCAGCAGCCTGCACATTGCGACGACTTGGCCCTGGTGGTGGTAGAGGTGCGTAAGCGTGCGCACAAACACGTGGGCAGGAATCAGCACCCGTTCCCTGTCTCCCCAGGTTATCATCGAGCGAGCGGTGCTTAGTTCCTCCGCCGTGGACGCGCGCAGGTATGCTTCCGTGGTCGCGAAGACCTCCTCGCGGTATAGCTCCAGCGACTCGATCGTAGGGTAGTCAGGGGAATCATCGTCGGCGTCGATACGTCCCTGGAGTACGCCGATCCAGTACTTCTCGGCGCCGATGCCATGGTGCAGTTGGAGCCGCACGGTAGGGTAACCGAAACCGCTGAATTCGCGGTTTACTTCATCTGCGCTGAGCCCGCGGCAATGGGCCAGCAGTGCCCTTAGGTTGCGGTGGGCGCGTTCGTGAAGATCCAGCAAGGCTCTGGGGGGATGCATTCGTACTCCTTGTTCAGCGATTGGCAGGTGCGGCCCATCGTTATGCCGTCACTCCAATATCTTACTCCTCAGACGTACGGTGTGAAGTGGAATCTCCATCAACCCGGTCCTCCCCCCATGTCATTCCCTTCCATCCCGGTACCTTGCGCGTTGCTCCCGGCCGGTAGAGGGAACAGTTTTTCGGACCGTAGCAGAAAGTCCCGAAGCGGTACCGTTTGTTCTGGAGTGCCACGTCAGATTCTCCCGACTTATCAAGGCGTTCCCGGTACAACTACCGCGGATCCGGCGCGGCTACTTGCCGTCCCCCGCATCCGGCTTGTTGGCTGGCTCCAATTCAAGCCAGTCGTAGGCTTCTTCCAGAGTGCTACACACGCGAATGTTCGCCCCCCGGTTGACAGCGACGGTCTCTCCGAACAGCTGAGGATCACGCAGGGGGACATCCTGCACAAAGGCGATCTTCAGTCCGCGGAAATGCTCTGCGATTTCGGTCGCGTATCGGAAACGCTCCGCGGTGCTGAGGGAGTTAGGTATGTCACGGTGATCTACGAGAATCCTCGAAACACCCCACTCGCGCGCAAGCTCTGGAATCCTCTCGCAAAACTGCTGCACGGTTTCGGCCGTCGCTGGGCGAGAGTCAGTAACGCGAATGAACCCAACCTCTTTCTTCACTTCATAATGCCCGGTCATTTGCTGTCTTCCTCCCTGCCCAGCGTAACGATAAGCTCAGCGCCGCTAAGCTGCGGCTGTCCTTGCAGCCGCCGGCTTCAGCGGCTTGTTATCTCGTCCAAATGTCATGTCGGAAGTTTCAAACGCATCACTGCCCGTCTCAGCGCCTTATCTAAGGTCCACAAACCACAACCAGCAACCAAGACAGCCGCAAGCAAATGAACATCCACCCATCCCAATCCACGCGAGTAAAGCCGCCTCGAAGTGAGGAAATGCATGACCTCTTCGTGCTCCAAAACCGGGACTTTCGGCAACGCCGCCAGCAACCGCAATACCTCCGCACGATTGCTCAAATTGCCGCAGGCCAGCTCTCCTACAACAAAGGGATGGGTAAGGACACTCCCCTCAAGCAGCATCGCCTTGAGACGCTCGTCTCCAACGCGAACGTGCTCCACCCAAACCGATGTGTCCACCAATATCATGCGGCAACCCGCACCCGGCGCCTGCGGACCCGCTTCAAGTTCTTCTCCGTACCGCCGAGCTTCGCCAAGCGACGAGCACTCGCCATGGCTATTAAAGCCTCTAGCCCCAGACGAACAAGAGAGGTCTTCTCGTCAACACCCGTGAGTTTAGCCGCTTGCCGAAGGAGTCCGTCGTCTATGTTCAGTGTAGTTCTCATACATATCAATATGCATTATCCATGCATATCTGTCAAGCAAAATCTGACCGAGATAACAGGTGGTATCCGGAACTGCCTAATCCGTTCAGGCTGGCGCTGTGTGCCGCACGGAAGACTTCACGCGGCCACGCAAATGATCTGCACTCTCCTCGCTCCCGCTCTGAGCAGTGCGTCCGTGCACGCCATCACGGTTGAGCCGGTCGTCACGACGTCGTCAACGAGCAGGACGTCCCTTCCGGAGGCTAACGCCGGCTTGGCCACGGCAAAGGCGCCCATGAGGCTGCGCCTTCTCGTCAGGGCCGGGAGTTTCGCCTGTTCAGCGGTCGGCCTCACTCTCCTGAGCAAGTCCGGCACAAGCGGAACGCCGGCCCGACACTCGAGCTCCCTGGCGAGCTCGGTGCTTTGATTGA
>JAZDPI010000311.1:0-3915 GCA_043797775.1 Candidatus Eiseniibacteriota bacterium | reverse complement strand
CAGTATCTCGTTTCGCCTTATCTCCGGGATTATGAACTGTGGGTGCTCCTCGATGTGTT
Source organism: Candidatus Eiseniibacteriota bacterium (assembly GCA_043797775.1). Taxonomy (GTDB): domain Bacteria; phylum Eisenbacteria; class RBG-16-71-46; order JAFGJU01; family JAFGJU01; genus JAZDPI01. The sequence goes on along the minus strand of JAZDPI010000311.1, from coordinate 3,856 downwards.
TGAGGAGCCTGTCCTGGTACTTGGAAAGCCTGAAGAAATGATTCTTCTCCGAGATCCACTTGGGTTCAACTTTGTGAGTCGGGCATTTCCCGTCTACGAGGTCCTTCTCCGTGTAGAACGCCTCGCACGACACGCAGTAGAGCCCTTCGTAAACGCCGGGGTAGATGTCGCCGTTCTCGTGGATCCTGGCGAACAGCTTCCGGACGGCTTTCACGTGCCTGGGGTCCGTCGTCCTTATGAAGCCGTCGTACGAGATGCTGAGTTTCTTCCAGATGTGCCGGAAAGTATCGGCCATCGTGTCGCAGTACACCTGAGGGTCTAGGCCTCTGGCCAGTGCTTCCTTCTCGACGTTTGTGCTGTGCTCGTCATTGCCCATGAGGAAGAAGATGTCGTCGCCGAGAAGCCTCCTGAAGCGGGCGATGGCATCGGCGGCGATTTTCTCGTAAGCGGTTCCCACGTGAGGGGCGCTGTTGACGTAGTCAATGGCCGTCGTCAGGAAGAACTTGCTCTGCCCCATTCGGTTCCTTTCACTGCCTGTCCCCGTTGTTTCTACCGTCTCTGCCGTCTCTATCGTCCCCGCGGTCTCTGTCGTTCCGAGGGTCCTTGCTCTCCCTGGTGTCTCTGCCGTCCCTGCTGTCCTGGCCGCCGCGTTCTTCCCTGTTGTCCCTGCGTTCCCCGTTCCCTTCACCCTCTCGCGCCGGGTTGTCTCCACCTGCCGTTCCACCGTCACCTTGGCGAGCTTCCTCACCACCTTCGCGAGCTCCCCCGTCTTCTCGCCCTGCCCCATCTTCTCGTCCTCCCCTCTCCCATCTCTGTCTGCATTCGTCCCTCTGGTCACGCCTGAACCCTCTCCTTCTCTTGAAGGGGAGCCTCTCGGGTCTCGGCACGGGCACCTCGTCTATCGAAATCTTCTTCTCGACTCCGTCGGCGTCCTGGACAATGACTTCTCTCTTGAGGAAATCCAGTCTACTCACCGTAAACTCGTCTTCTCCCACTTTGACCTTCGATCCCACCTTGGGGTATCTTCTGGCCTCTTTCCTGTAGAAATCCACCTCGTACATCAGGCAGCACATGAGACGGCCGCACGCACCCGATATCTTCGTCGGGCTGAGCGAGAGCTGCTGCTCTTTGGCCATTCTCAGAGTCACGGGCTCGAATTCTTTCAGGAAGGTGTCACAGCAATAGGGTTGGCCGCACAAGCCGTAGCCTCCGATTCTCCTCGCCTCGTCGCGAACACCTATCTGCCGCAGTTCGATTCTCGTCTTGAACGAGGCCGCCAGGTCTTTGACCAGCTCGCGGAAATCGACCCTCTTGTCGGCCGTGAAGTAAAACGTGATTCTGTTGCGGTCAAACTGGCATTCGATGCCGACGAGCCTCATCCTGAGCTCGCGGGCCGCGATTCTCTCTTCGCAGACTCTGAACGCGTCTTCTTCAAGCTTTGCGTTGTCCTTGTTCCGCGCCAGGTCTTCCTCCGTGGCCTTGCGGACGAGCTGCCGGAGATTCCTGCCGCGCGCCTTGTCACAGACAAGCTGGCCGAGCTGAAGAACCTTTCCGATATCCTCTCCCCTCTCCACCTGGACAATAACCCGGTCCCCAATGGCCAGCGGGGTGAGAGACGGGTTGTGGAATAGCTCCCTTCTTTCGCCCTTGAAAAGCACTTCTACTATTTCATTCATGGTTCAGAACTCACTCGAGTGCCGCTGTAAGTCCAGCGGGTTACTCGCCTCTTTTGCAAAACCTTCAAGCCTCAGAAACGAAGAGGCCAGCCCAAGAGACAGGTCCACGTTGTGCTCCATGGAGGAGACAGCCTCCTCCAGAATGTCGACCCTTCTCCTGAGCTCTCCGAGGTCCACGAGGGAAGCCTCACGCTTGAGGTCGTCTATCATGTCGGCGTTGGCGATTTCGCCGTTCACCACCCCGCACTTAAGGAGAAACAAGTCCCTCATCCATAGAAGCGCGAGGTGAACGAATATGCGAACCTGGTTCCTGTCGCCGGCCGACGCCAGCTTCTCTGCGGCCCTGAGGGCTTCGGACGGTTCCCTGCTTCCTATTCTCCTCAAATACTCAAGGGTATCGTGCCTGTATTTTACTATACCCTGCCCGGCGAATTCCAGCGCGGCCACCAGGCTCCCGCCAGAAAGCTTTGCGAGAATCCTGGCCTCCCCGGCAGACGCGAGTTTCTTCTCCACCAGAACGCGCTCAACGTCGGCGGAAGGAAGGGGCACGAATCTCACCGCCTGACACCTGGAGAGGATCGTGGGAAGAAGGATGTGCCTGCTCGTGACGGTGAGGACAAAGGTAACGCCGGCAGTCGGTTCTTCCAGCATCCGCAGAAGACAGTTCGAAGCCTCGGGTTTCATTCTTTCCGTGTGCGCAAGAATGATTACACGCCGCCTTCCCTCCCTCACGCCCATCGCCAGCGTCATTCGCAGATCCTGTATCGCCTTGATCTTGATACTGGCACTCTGGGAGAAAGAGTGCACGAACACGACCTCCTCGCTCCGTCCCTTGAGAGTGCTGACAATCTCCTCGTACTCGTTGGTCGACGTCGTCGGGAAGAGAAACGTCACGTCCGGATACATGAATCGCGCGATCCTCCTGCAGGACGAGCACTCTCCACACGCCTCCAGATCCTCCTTCTCGCAGTTCAGAGCCTGCGCGAACGCCAGTGCCGTAGAGGCCTTACCGACTCCCCGCGGGCCGTGGAAGAGATAGCCGTTGCCGACCCGGTCGCTCCGGATGGAGCTTTTGAGAAACTCCTTGGCCTGCTCTTGATTTATGATATCACGAAAACCCAAGTTGATGTCCCCGTTCCGTTTTCATCTTCCAGCGTGCCGGTGCCTCATGCCGAAGTCCGGCTGGCTGCCCCGTCAACCGGCCGCCCCGTCAACCTTACGTCCTACCTCAACCACTTCGATGGATCCAGGGCCTCCTTTCCTTTCCGGACTTCGAAGTGCAGGCAACTGCCCTTCATCGAACCGCTGTCGCCGACCTTCCCGACCACCTGCCCGGGCGAGACTTCCTGCCCCACCCTAACGAACACTTCCGCGGCGTGAGCGTAGATGGTGTAATAGCCGCCCCCGTGGCTGAGTATGATGCAGTTCCCCAGCCCGGTTAGCCAGCTCGAGTAATCCACGCGACCTCTGGCCACGGCTTTGATGTCGGTCCCGTGAGGAGCCGCGATGTCTATGCCCGGATTGAAGACCGTCGTCCCAAATCGGGGATGCTTGTTGTTCCCGAACTTGCTCGCCACGGAGCCGGGGACGGGCCAGTTGAGCGCGCCCCGATTCTTCTCGAACTCGGCGTGCGCCATCCACTCGGGCGCAGGAAGCTTGCCCGCCAGCTCTTCTCTGCGCCGTTTCTCAAGTTCTTCAAGGATGCTCTTCGTGCGCGCGGCTGCCCTTTCCAGCTCTCTGGCGGCCTCCTCGTAACTCTTGCGCTCGCTCTGGATCTGCGTAATCGACTGCCGTCTCTTCTGCCTGAGAGAGCCGAGATTTCTCTGCTCCTTCTCCTTCTCGCTCTTCAACCCGTTTATCTCGGCAATCTGCCTCTTGACCTTGGTCTCGCTCTGCTCCACGTCGAGCTTGTGGGTCTGGTATCCGTCCATCAGTTGTTTGTCGCTCTCTGCCACGAAAGCCAGATAACGAAACCGGCTGAGCAGTTGGGCGAAGGATGCGGAGGAAAACAAGAATTCGAACATCCTCGTGCGACCGTACTTGTAGATCTCCCTCACCCTCCAGGCAAGGAGGTCTCTCTGGAGGCCCAGATTCTTCCGCGCCCGTCCGACCTCGGCCGTCGTTACCAGCAACTGCCTGTCGAGCACGTTTTCGCGATTGGTGAGTCTTTTCACGTATTT
>JAZDPI010000250.1:0-6192 GCA_043797775.1 Candidatus Eiseniibacteriota bacterium | reverse complement strand
CAGGTTGCCATCGATTCGTACGGTGCCACCTTCTTCGGCCTCAAGGGCACGGATCTGGGCTGGCTTGTCGAGGCCACGAAAGCAGGCCTGGGCCAGGTAGACCTGAGCAATGTGAAGTTCGCAGTGTCAAAGGCGGCATAGAAACGCCCTGTTTGTGGGGACAATGCAAGCGCTCTGTACCTGTGTGTGAGAACAGCGGCAAGAAACACCCATGGCAAACGTAAGGAGAGTCTTTCAGGTAGTTTTCATCGCGGCGTTTTTCTTTCTTCTCGTCCGGACGCAATACGGCGGCACCGATGAAATAACCTATCCGGTAAGGATATTCCTCGACCTCAATCCCCTCTTCGCAGCCCTGCTGCTCCTCTCCTCGTTCTCGGTCAAACCGATACTACTTCTGAGTCTCATCACCGTGGGCGTGTCCTTTTTCCTGGGCAGGTTCTTCTGCGGCTGGTTCTGCCCGTTCGGCACACTGCACAACGCCGCCGGCGAGGTGGCGAAAAGACCACGGAAGCTCGAGCACGGCCTCTACCGAAAGAGCCAGGCGTGGAAATACGTTGTCCTCGTGGCGGTCGTCTTCAGCGGTTTCTTCTCGATGTCCCTTCTGGGCCTTTTCGACCCCATTTCTCTCACCGTGCGCTCGTTCGCAGTGAGCATCGGTCCGGCGCTGGAGCTCCTCACCCGAAGCCTCCTGGACGGCCTTTATTCGCACGCGCCCCAGTGGATATCACGTTTCTCGGAGGGTCTGAACCGCTTCCTCAAGGACTACGTTTTCGCCTTCAACCAGCCTCGCTTTTTCCAGGCCGCCTTTCTCGGACTCCTCTTCGTCGGCCTTCTCGCGCTGAATGCAGTAAGGCGCAGATTCTGGTGCAGGTACGTCTGCCCGCTCGGCGCATTGCTGGCCGTTCTCTCCAGGCCTTCCTTCCTGCGGCTCAACGTCGGCAGTGCGTGCACAAAATGCGGCAACTGCGCAAAGTCGTGTCCGACCGGCGCTTCTCCCGCACTCGGTGACGGCTGGAGAAAACCGGACTGCATCTTCTGCTGGAACTGCGTGGAAGCGTGCCCTGCCGGCGCCATGTCGATCGGGTTCGCCAGACCACGTCATGAAGACGGGCGTCTGGACTTGAGCAGGCGGAGATTCCTCTGGTCCGCCGGGGCCGGTCTCGTCGCCGCACCGCTTCTTCAGGTGACCCCATCCTTGAAGAAGCCCGACCCCAGGCTCATCAGGCCGCCCGGAGCGCTTGGGGAAAGAGAATTCCTGGAGAGATGCGTCAAGTGCGGAGAATGCATGAAGGTGTGTCTCACCAACGGACTCCAGCCCACGTTTCTTCAGGCCGGTCTCGAAGGGATATGGTCACCGGTTCTCGTGCCGAAGGTTGGCTACTGCGAATACTCCTGCACGCTCTGCGGTCAGGTGTGCCCGACCGGGGCGATCAAGAAGCTCCCGGTCGCGGAGAAACGGAAGACGGTCATCGGCCTGGCGTTTGTCGACAAGAACCGATGTTTGCCGTACGCTTTCGGCGTCAACTGCGTTGTCTGCGAGGAGCACTGCCCCACTCCCAGGAAGGCCATCGTCTTTCAGAGCACGGAGGTGCCGGGAAACGACGGCAAACCGGCGCTCGTAAGAGTCCCCGTCGTCGTGCCCGAGCTCTGCATAGGCTGCGGTATCTGCGAGTACAAATGCCCGGTTTCCGACAAACCTGCCATCTACGTGACCAACATCAACGAATCGCGCTCTCCCGAACGCGCTCTTCTCCTCGCCCCCAAGGCGTAGACATGGAATCCATCACCACCCTCTCCAAGCTCTCCCATTATCTCAGCAAGAACAGAAACGCGATGCTTGTCGGAGCGTTATGCATAGTGGCCGCCCAGGCTCTCGCGCTTTGCATCCCCTGGCTCACAAAACTGGCTATCGACAGCGTCGGCGCAGGCATGCACCCGCGAACCCTCGCCACGTACGCAGTTCTCATCGTGGGAGCCGCCGCTATACAGGGGGTTTTCAGATTCGCAATGAGAAAGCTCATGATAGGTGCTTCCAGGAAAATGGAATACGAACTGCGGGACGACCTCTTTGCGCATCTCCTGAAACTTTCTCCGTCCTATTTCGGCAGGAGCAGGACCGGCGACATCATCGCCAGGGCCACGAACGACGTGGCCGCCGTGAGAGAGTTCCTCGGGCCCGGCATAATGTACTCCATCAACACGGTCGTCGCCCTGGTCGCCGCGGTGGCACTCATGGTCTACATCGACCCTTTTCTCACCCTCTTCGCACTCGTGCCTCTTCCGTTCCTCGCCCTGGCCGTCAACAGATTCGGAAAGCTCGTTCGCGAGAGATTCGACCAGGTTCAACAGCAGTTTTCGAGACTCACCACGAACGTGCACGAGAATCTCTCCGGGATAAGGATAGTGAAGGCATACGGCGACGAGGAGAACGAGAAGGAGAAGTTCAGAAGGCTCAACGAAGACTACGTCGAGAAGAACATCAAACTCGTCAGGGTGTGGGGGACTTTCTTTCCACTCATCGCATTCATGGGCGGGCTCGGCACGGTCGTCGTTCTCTGGCTGGGAGGCATACAGGTCACAAAAGGCAGAATCACGCTCGGCGACTTCGTGGCTTTCACCGGCTATCTCGCGATGCTTACGTGGCCCGCCATCGCCGTAGGATGGGTCGTGAATCTTCTCCAGAGGGGAGCGGCGTCCATGAAGCGGATATGTGAGATACTGGAGCGGACGCCCGAAATCTCGGACTTGAATCCCGTTCCAATACAGAAACTGGACGGCGAGATCGAGTTCAGGAACGTGTCCTTCTCCTACGATCCGACGGTACTGCCCGCGCTCAAGGACGTGAGCTTCCGCCTGCCCAGGGGAAAGAAGCTCGCCGTTGTCGGAAAAACGGGCTCCGGCAAGAGCACGCTTCTGAACCTCATCCCCAGGCTCTTCCAGCCGACCTCCGGCCGGATTCTCATCGACGGCGTCGAGCTTGAAAGGATCCCCCTGCGATTACTGCGGAAGTCCATAGGCTACGTGCCGCAGGAATCCTTCCTTTTCTCAGACACGATAAGGGAGAACATCGCTTACGGCGTTGCCCACGCCAGAGACGAGGAAATCGCAGAGGTCGCGGTCATCTCCAAGATCGCCGAAGAGGTCGAGGAATTCACAGGTAAGTTCGAGACGCTTGTGGGCGAAAGAGGAATCACTCTCTCCGGCGGCCAGAAGCAGCGCACGGCCATTTCCAGGGCCGTGATAGTGAATCCCGCGATTCTCCTGCTCGACGATGCCTTCTCGAGCGTGGACACGGCTGCGGAGAGGGAGATTCTCTCCCGACTGAGAAGAAGACTGGGGGACAGAACCTGGGTCATAGTCTCGCACAGGGTCTCCACGGTGAGCCTGGCCGACGAAATCCTGGTCCTGGATAACGGAATTGTCGTGGAGAGGGGGACACACCGGGAGCTCCTGAGCACGGGAAAACACTATCGGGAGCTCCACAGGCGGCAGCTTCTGGAAGAGGAACTCGAGGCACGTTGAAAGCATATCGCGCGTCACGGGTAAGGTAGATGACTTCTCGCATACACGAAGAAGAAGAGGTGCTCGTCAAGGCCTTCGATTCGACCCTTTCAAGAAGGCTGCTGGGGTATCTCCGTCCTTACAGGCTCATCGTCACGGCGTCGGTTCTTCTCCTGCTTCTCGTGTCCGTTTCCGAGCTCGTCGGACCCTACCTTATGAAGATAGGGATCGACGATTACATCTCCAGGGGGCGGACGGACGGGCTGGCTCTTCTGGCGGCTCTCTATTTCCTCACGCTGCTGGCGGCCTTCTTCCTGCGTTACTGGCAGGTTTATCTCATGAACAAGACGGGCCAGCGCGTGATGGCCAATCTGAGAGAGGAGGTCTTTGCTCACCTGCAGCGACTCTCAATCTCGTTTTTCGACAGAAATCCCGTGGGAAGACTTCTGACCAGGGTCACGAACGACGTTGAAGTCCTACAGGAACTGGTTACAAGTGGCGTGGTCACGATTTTTGGAGACGTATTCACGCTCGTCGGGATTGCCGTCGCCCTCGTCTTCATCAACCTCAGACTTGCCCTCGTGGTCTTCGCAGTGATTCCGCTGATGTTTGTGGCAACCCTCGTCTTCAGGAAGAACGCCAGAGTGGTATACAGCATGGCCAGGGCGAGGCTCGCGCGGCTGAACGCGTTTCTTCAGGAATCTCTCAGTGGAATCAGGGTCATACAGGTTTTTGGGCGAGAGCCGAGGACCTCAGCGCAGTTCAACAGGCTAAACGCGGCACATCTGGAGGCCTACCTCAAGTCAATCCACTACCACGCGGTGTTCTTCCCCGTAATGGAACTTCTGGGGGCAACCGCCGTCGCTCTCATAATCTGGCATGGAGGCGGGAGCGTCATAAGGAACACTCTCACGATCGGGGGGCTCGTGGCCTTCTTGCAGTACGCCCAGAGGTTCTTCCGCCCCATAAGCGATCTGAGCGAGAAGTACAACAGCCTGCTGGCCGCGATGGCCTCCTCCGAGAGAATCTTCAAGCTGCTCGACACAGAAATAGAAGTCAGACAGTCGCCCCATGCCAAAAGACTGGCGCTCATGAAGGGAGAAGTCCGGTTCGAGAACGTGAGCTTCTCTTACCAGAAGGGCGAACCCGTGCTCAGGGGCGTCTCATTCGGCGTGGACGAAGGTGAGACCGTAGCCATAGTGGGGGCCACTGGCGCCGGCAAGACGACTCTCATGAATCTCCTTTCGAGATTCTACGAACTTCAGGAGGGCTCCATAAAGATTGACGGCGTCGAAATCCGGGAGCTGGCCGAGGAGGACTTGCGAAGAAACGTGGCGGTAGTGCCGCAGGACGTGTTTCTGTTCTCCGGCACGATCGAGGAGAACCTCAGGCTCGGAAAGGCTCACCTCTCCAGGGAAGACCTGGTTCGGGTGGCAAAGGAGGCCCGCGCAGACGAGTTCATTTCGCGGCTTCCCAGGGGCTACGACGAAGAGGTGGGTGAACGAGGGACCTCGCTCTCAATGGGACAGAGACAGCTCGTGTCCTTCGCGCGAGCCCTGCTTCACGATCCCAGAATACTGGTCCTCGACGAGGCGACGTCGAGCGTCGACCCGGAGACGGAGCACCACATCAGAGAGGCTCTGAGAACGCTTCTGGCAGGTAGAACGTCGATAGTCATAGCGCACAGACTGTCCACGATCAGAAACGCGGACAGGATCATCGTGCTGCACAAGGGTGCAATCAGAGAAGAAGGAAAGCATCAGGAACTCTTGGAAAAGCGGGGGATATACTCGCGACTCTGGGAGCTGCAGTTCGCCTACCAGGAAGAAGAGGAGATTCGGTAGCACTCCGCACGGCCGTCGCTGAAGACGCCAGCACCGAAGGCGAACCGGACGTTCAGCACGACCCGCCCTCGCCGCACAACGCAGCCTCACCGCACGACTAGCCCCTCGCCAACGACAGGGCCCTCCGTATCATCTCCTCCAGAGTGAGCTCTCCCTTTGCCTCGGAGAGAACGCGCTTGAGGGCTCTCGATGCGGAAGCTCTGGTTACGCCAAGCGAGACCAAGGCCAACATCGCGTCGTTGAAGTGGGTCGACTCGAACCCCGAGGCCTGCGCCGTCTCGTGAGCCGGCACGAGCATCTCGATTTTCTCTCTGAGCTCTACCACCAACCTCTCCGCGAGCTTCTTCCCGACTCCCGAGATGGTCGTCAGCATGGCCGTGTTGCCGCAGGCCACCGCCTCGGTGAAGGAGCTGACGTTACTGCCGGAGAGTATCACCAGGGCCAGCTTGGGGCCGATGCCGGAGACGGTTATGAGGAGCTCGAACAGGCTTTTCTCCTCGACCGTGGCAAAGCCGTAGAGCGAGAGTGCATCCTCTCTCACATGAAGGTACGTATGGAGACTCGCCGTACCCCCGACGTCTCCCATTCTCTCGTAAGTGGAGAGAGGTACGTTCGCTGCGTAGCCGACGCCGCCCACGAGAATGACGACCCTCGTGGGAGCCTTCCCAATGAGGGTGCCCTTGAGCGAAGCTATCATGGCAGAGCCTTCCTGCGCCCCGGATCTCCGTAGCCCGTCACGCGCCTGGACAACCCGCTCGCGAGGACCCTGGAAGCGGCCGCCTTGTTCACGTGACAGAGGGCGACCGCCAGTGCGTCGGCGGCGTCCAGGGGAGCCTTTCTCGGCACC
>JAZDPI010000249.1:0-12889 GCA_043797775.1 Candidatus Eiseniibacteriota bacterium | reverse complement strand
AAGGTGAAGCGCTTGAACGACAAGGTGCTTGCAAGGCTACGGGAGATTGCAGGAGCCGACAGGGTGCTTACGTCGGACGACGAGCGTTGTCGTCACTCGTCCGATGCCACGAGACGTAGCGCCATGCCTGATGCCGTGGTCTGTCCTGAGGACGTGGAACAAATCTCCGGCGTCGCGAGACTTTGCACTGAGGAAAGGATCCCTCTCACTCCGAGGGGAGCGGGAACCGGTCTTTCCGGTGGAGCCGTCCCCCTCAAGGGGGGCGTCGTTCTTTCGTTGACGGGCCTGTGTCGAATAAGACAGGTCGTCCCTGAAGACCTCTACGCGGTTGTCGAAGCAGGCACGGTTACCGAGGGGCTCCAGAAAGCCGTAGAGATACCCTCTCTCTTCTATCCCCCCGACCCGGCAAGCCGGAGCACCTGTCCGATCGGCGGCAACGTCGCCACGTCGGCAGGAGGTCTCCGCAGCCTAAAGTACGGAACTACAAAGAGATACCTGCTCGGCCTGGAAGTTGTTCTCCCGACAGGTGAGGTCATGAAGACCGGCGCCACGACGGTGAAGAGCGTTGCAGGTTTCGACATGACGAGGCTCGTATGCGGCTCCCAGGGAACACTGGCAATCGTAACCGCGGCCATACTGAGGCTTCTTCCACTGCCGGAGCACCGAGTTGCAATCGTCGCCGGGTTTGATACGCTCGACGGGGCTGCGGCAGCCTGTGCTAACGTGACTGCGAGCGGCGCCGCACCGTCCATGCTCGAGATAATGGACTCGCTCGCCGTAGAGGCTGTCCTGGGCAACATGGCTCTCGCTCTCGGGCACGACACTCCCGTTGGCGTGGCCGGCACGTCGTTGGTTCTTGCCGAAACGGATGGTTTTGAGAAGGTGGCCGAGGGTGAGGCCGACGGCATAGAGCGGGTTTTCAGAGACGCCGGCGCCAGATTCACGAGGAGGATTTCGGAGCCCGAGAAGAGCGAAGAGCTTTGGACGGCGCGGAGGCACACACTTCCTGCTCTCGCGAGGCTCAGGCCGGTAACGATTGTCGAACAAGTGACCGTACCAAGGAGTCGAGTCGTGGAGATGGTGAAGGCGCTGGGCGGGATCGCCAAGAAGCAGGCAATTGAGATGGCGATATTCGGCCACGCGGGAGACGGGAAGCTCCATGTGGCCGTTCTTGCCGAGTCGCTGGCCGTCGAGAATTCCTCGAGGATCGACGCGATCGTTTCCGGCATCCGCGAATCAGCGGTTTCGCTGGGCGGCGTCTTGTCGGGCGAGCACGGAATTGGTGCGGAAGGAGTGGGGTTTCTCAGGGCTGAAATGGGAGAGGCGGCTCTTGAGACCGCGAAGAGGCTCAAGGCGGCCTTTGATCCCGAAGGCATACTGAATCCGGGCAAACTGTTTGTCTGACCGACGGTCTGTACCTACGGCCGTTTTGCGAGCGGTTGGTCCGGATGTGTCGCCGTCCTGTGAGCGCCGGCCCGGACGTACCGCTGTTCCATGAACGGGCGGCCGGCCCGACGACCCGGAGTGCAATGGCAGTAGAACCCAAGCTCGTCTTCAGAGAGCCCCTCGGGGATAAATACCCGGAGATTGCGAAGGCCTCGGACGAAATCGTCCGCTGCATCAAGTGCGGCCTCTGCCGTGCCGTCTGTCCGACCCTCCTGGAGACGCTCGGTGAATCGCAGGGAGCCCGCGGACGAGTGAGCCTTGTGGAAGCTGTGCTGGACGGAAGGCTCTCACTCTCCGACATATTCGAAGACAGAATCTCGACGTGCATCAACTGTAAGGCCTGCGTGGACGCATGTCCGAGCGGCGTGAGAGTAGATGACATCATTCTGCGCGCCAGAGCGGAGCTCGTCTCCAGGGGAAGATTCCCGTTTGTCAAGCGGCTCATAATCAGGGGACTTCTCAAACGTGGAAGGCTCCTCCCGCCCGTCGGCAAGCTTGCGTCGATGATACAGCGCGCACTGCTCAAACTCTCGCCCGAAGGCAGCGCACTCAAGCTGATTCTGCCGGCGGTGAGAGTGAAGAAGGAACGGCATCTTCCGGTCTTCGCACGGAAGAGCTTCAGAGAGGGCGTGCCGGCTCGGGTGGCACCGGATGCACGTGCGCACGCCACTCAGGTGGGCGCCCCGCTCCTCAAGGCAGCCTACTTCGTGGGATGCTCGTGCAATCTCATCTACACAAGCGTCGCAGTTTCCACCGTTGACGTGCTCACCATGCTCGGAGTTGAGGTATCGATACCGAGAGACCAAGGCTGCTGCGGCACCCCCGTTTTCAATGCCGGTGACTTCGCCACCGCCAGGGATCTTGCCCTCAAGAACATGGAGGCGTTCAGGAAGGTCGGCGTGGACGCCATAGTCGTCTCCTGCGCGAGCTGCGGCCTGGCACTGAGAAGGGAGTACTCCAAGCTGCTTGGGCTGGACACATCCGGCTTTTCTGAGAAAGTGATGGACGTTTCGGAATTCATCGTCAGGAAGGTGGGGCTCGAGAAGCTTGGGGAGGCGATCGAGAGAGCGAGAGCGGCGACGGAGGACGAAGACGGTGTGTGGAAGGTGAGGTGCGCTTCGAAGGAGGTGGGGATTACTGCCGAGGGGGCAAACGGCAACGCGGGGGGGCCAGGTGGCACTGCGGAGGGGGCCGGTGGCGTCGTCGTCACGTACCACGATCCATGTCATCTCGCGAGGGGACAAGGTGTCAGGGATGAGCCGCGCCGGGTAATCGCAGAAATACCGGGCGTGGTACTGAGAGAGATGGAAGAACCGGACAGATGCTGTGGCGGGGGCGGCCTGTACAGCTTCACGCAGTACGATATGTCAAGGGCGATAGTGAGCCACAAAGTAGAGGCAATCAGGAAAACCGGTGCTCAACTCGTGCTCACGTCATGCCCAGGTTGCATCATGCAGCTTCAGGACGCCCTCCTTCAGGCCGGCGTCGAAATCAGAGTCATGCATGTGGCAGAGCTTTTGGGGACGGCCCTCAGGGGATGGTCGCTGCCGCGGGCGGCACGAGCGGTCGTATAACTCATTGTGAGGAAAGAAGATAAATGTTTGTGGAATCCCTCAAGCTCGCCCTGGGCAACGCTCGCAGATCCAAACTGCGATACACACTGACCACGCTTGGCGTCATGATAGGCACCGGCGCGATCGTCTCCATGGTTTCCTTCGCCGTGGGGATGAGCAAGGAAATGGCGAGGGCGATTTCTTCGTCCGGACTTCTCACAACCGTCTACGTGATGCCCGTCTCGGGTCCTGCCGGTCGCGGTGACCCAACAGACCCTGACGACAGGGGGGACGACATCGGGATGCGCGATGCCGGGATGCGCGACGCGAGGCATGGTGCGCAATCGAATGACAGTCTGAGTGGCGGCGGTTCGGTCGAGGACGATTCGGTCAACAACGGCTTGAGTGCCGGCGGCCTGGGTGCGAGCAGCTCAAGGGTGGGTGGCTCAGGGGCGGACAGCTCAGGTGTGGTGTGGCTGAACGATGAGACTCTTGCGCGGCTTGCCTCAATTGAGGGGGTCAAGAGCGTGTTTCCACTGATTTTGTTCCCGGCATCCGTGAGTCTCGGAGGGAAGGAAACGTTTGTGACCGTGTCGGGAATGTCGGCCAAAGACCGCGACAGGATGTCGGCTCGCCTTGAGAAGGGCGAAGCCTTCGCCGGCGATGAAGACAGCACGCTTCTCGTATCGGCCTCGCTGGCAGGCCGGCTTGGGATAAACGTGGACTCCTTCGTTTCGCCTATCCCCGTGGTGCTCAGTATCGTCACTCTGCGTTCGTCCGGGCTCTCTTCCATGCTCTCCTTCGGATTTCAGCTTCCCTTCGAGCGCAAGGAGTTCCAGTTTCGCCTGATAGGCATCACAACGGACGTGATGGGAGGTCCGCTGGGCAGGTCTGAAGCATACGTGCCGCTCGGGACGGCGAGGAGGCTCGCCTCCACCACAATCAGAGACGCTTCCGAAATACTTCGGAATCTCTCCTTCGCCGGGGGAGGGTATCCGGGCGCCGAAGTGCTTGTCGGCAGCTTGGACAAGATAGACTCGATCAAAGAGGAAGTCACCAAACTTGGGCTGCGCGCGTTCTCGGTTTCGGACCAGTTGAAAGAGGTTCGCACCGGGTTCATGATCGTTTCGGGATTTCTGGGAGCGATCGGCGGCGTGGCTCTCTTTGTGGGATGCCTGGGCATAATGAACGTGATGTTGATTTCTGTGCTCGAGAGAACGGGAGAGATCGGAGTGATGAAGAGTGTCGGGGCCAGGCGAGGCGACATACGCAATCTCTTTCTTGCAGAAGCGGGGCTTATCGGCGTGGTGGGCGGCATCGTGGGGGTCCTGCTCGGGCTCGCGGTCGCCGAGATCGCAAACTACGCCATGTTCACGTTCACGATAAAGGACCAGATTCCGTTCCGAAGACTCTACGACATTCCCGTCTGGCTTTCGTGCGGGGCTGTCGGCCTGGCGATCGTTGTGAGCGTTCTGTCCGGCCTCTATCCTGCCCGTAAGGCCGCGGCAATGGACCCGGTTGTTGCCCTGAGGCATGAGTAGGGGGCGCGGAGGAGCGGGGCACCCCCGTACGCGCAGGCCTCCGTGGACACCATTCCGCCACTATTCCGTCCGGCCTCCCGGCTGGCGACCTCGATAGCGGCGCTGCTCACGTCGCGTTCCGTTAGACTCCGATGCCGATTATTGCACTTGGTCCTGTGACGTCACACGATGCACCTTCCCCTCGGGCACCCTTCTCTGCTATAATTACCGTAGGAAAGCTGCAGATGGAGCTGTAGGAAATCCCGCGGACGGAGTTGAGAACTGAGGCCATTGCACCAGCGGAGGTTATCCCAGTGTCATCAAGAACCACCCCTCCGGCACGTTTTGCCGGGTCGCGCCTGACCGATGGCGCATCACGACTTGCGACGTTCTCCCTCCTCGCCGTTACCTTACTCGTCTTGGCCGTCGATTACGGCCACGCTCTTCCCTACACCCCTCCCGGCGACACGTTGACCGTGATAATGCGGCCGATTCTCAACGTGCCTGCGATCGTCGTCAGGGGTGACACGTTCGACATCGACTGCGCAGCTCCACCGTCCACCACTAGCTGGGCGGCGTCGCTATTCTACAGAAGTGTGAGTTTCCCTCTAACCGTGACGAGCGCCCAGTATGAGACCTCGCTCAGCAGGTGGAAGCTCAAGGCGCTGGTTCCCGCCTCAACCCCCTTCGAACTGTACGACCTCATCGTGGCCGGGTCCGGTGGGGTCGCCGACACCACGCTGAACGCGGTCCAGGTAATTACAGGATTCGACAGCAATTTCTACTTCGTTCACGTGACGGACACGCACCTTCCGACTCATCTCTATTGGGAAGACGCGGGCAGTGACACGGATTCGTCCGAGCTCGTGGACTTGAGGGAAGTTATCAAGGACATCAACGTGATCAACCCTGCGTTTCTTCTTCTCACCGGAGACCTCATCAACGAGGGAGAGCTTGAGGATTTCGAGTACAGGCGCTATTTCACGCGCAGCCAGAGACTTCTCACGGAGCTCGAGATACCCGTCTTCCTCACGTCTGGCAATCACGACATAGGCGGCTGGGCGTCAACGCCGCCTCCTGCCGGCGAGGCCCGACGGAATTGGTGGAAGTTCTTCGGGTGGCCTTATCTCAACTCGCCCCCTCCGGGTGATCCGGCGTGCACGCAGGACTACTCCTTCGATTACGGCTCCTGTCACTTCATCGGCATGGAGGCCTATCTGAACTACGACATGTGGCGCTCGGACATCTACGGCAGCCAGAGCTTCACGTCCAGCCAGTTGAGTTGGCTCAACAGTGACCTGACCGCCGCCTCCGGCTCTGCTCTCCAGGTCATGTTCTACCACGACGACTTCAGTGATCAGCTCAACCTTGCCTCTCTCGGCGTGGACCTCGCGCTGTGGGGGCACATTCACAGGGATCAGGGGGCGCTTGTGGGGTGGCCGCTTGACCTCGCAACGAACGCCTGCTGCGACGGGAAGCGCGCGTATCGCATGGTCAGGATTAACGGCACCACGATAACGCCTTCGGCCTCGATAGCCGCCGGTCCGACCGGGACGAAGCTAACGACCTCCTTCTCTCCTGCAAACGACGGAAGAGCCACGAACATGAGTGCTACCATCACGAATCAGCACACGCAGGCGTTTGAGCGCGGGATGATCCGATTCTACATGAGAAGCGGATACTCTTATTCTGTGACGAACGGCAATCTCCTGCAGACGATGCACGCCGACTCCGTGACCATCTGCTACGTGGGAGTCAACGTTCCGTCTGCCTCGTCGATCACGGTCTACGTGGACGGCGTCGTAGGCGTGGAGGAGGTTCCGCCCACTGTTGTTGCCGCATCCTGCTACCCGAATCCCTTTGAGTCCGCGACGAACATAAGGTTCTCTCTGTCACAGCCCGCACCTGTTGAGGTAAGCGTTTTTGGCATCGACGGACGCCTGGTGAGGCTCCTGGAAAGGGCCGATTTGCAGGCAGGATCGCACGTCTATGAGTGGAACGGGCTCGATGGGGAAGGCAACCCCGTTTCCCCAGGCGTTTATCTGTGCAGGGTGGATGCCCCTGGGACCAGGTACAGTGCGAAGTTATTGGTGTTGAGGTAGTGCGCGGGCCTCTTCCGGCGGCCTTCCACAGGATCATCTTGTCCCCCATTGACAGCCGACCATAGAACCCTTAGACTTACTAAGTTTTGGGCAGGGTTCGGCAACTCTGAGCCGTTCTGCCGCAAACCCCGTCGCGGAAGTCACAAGCCGGCCCTCTGGGCCAACTTAGGAACGTCTAGTGAGGAGGGAGTCTATGAGTCGAGAGGCGATCGAGAAAGCAAAAGAGCATTTTGGGAAACTCCTTGAGCGCCAGCTCGCAAGAGTGGAAAGAATAAAGAAGGGCGCCGACTGGGTTGATTACAGCAAGGTGAAACCTGTCATCGTCGGCATCCTCGGGGGCGACGGCATTGGCCCCTACATTGCCGAAGAGGCGCAGCGTATTCTGGAGTTTATGCTCCATGACGAGGCCAAGGCGGGCAAGGTTGAGTTTAGAGTGCTGGAGGGGCTTACGATCGAGAATCGCGCGAAGCATATGAAGGCCATTCCTGACGACGTTCTTGCCGAGATCAAGAAGTGTCACGTTACTCTAAAGGGCCCGACTACGACTCCCAGAAAGGGTGACCCGTGGCCCAACGTCGAGAGTGCGAACGTTGCGATGCGTAAGGAGCTCGACCTCTTTGCGAACGTGAGGCCGGTTCGCGTCCCGAGCGAGGGCATCGACTGGATATTCTTCCGAGAAAACACGGAAGGTGCATACGCGCTCGGCAGTGAAGGCGTGGATGTCACGCCTGATCTTGCCATCGACTTCACCGTCACCACGACGCAGGGTACAGAAAGGCTCATCAGGGCCGCTTTCGAGCACGCCAAGAAGAACGGCATCAACAAAGTCACCGTCGTCACAAAAGCGAACGTAGTCAAGACGACGGACGGGAAGTTCCTTAAGATAGCCGGAGACATCGCCAAGGATTACCCGGGTGTCGAGTGGGACGACTGGTACATCGACATAATGACCGCCAAGCTCGTGGACAAGAAGCGCCGCACGCAATTCAAGGTTCTTGCGCTTCCAAACCTGTACGGGGACATTCTCACAGACGAAGCGGCGGAGTTCCAGGGCGGCGTGGGGACAGCCGGCAGCGCCAACATAGGGAAAGAGTACGCCATGTTCGAGGCCAATCACGGCACGGCACCGACGATGGTAACGGAGGGCAGGGCGCAGTACGCAGACCCTTCAAGCATGATAAGGGCGGCGGCATTCCTGATTTCGCACATCGGTTATCCACAGAAGGGTCAGGCGCTGGAGATGGCGCTCGACATCTGCGGGCAGTACGAAAAGAAGCTCGAGGTGACCGGCCGTTCGACCGGCGCCACCGGCCACGACTTCGGCGACTATCTCATGGAGACGCTCAAAGACCCGAAGCTCGAGCAGCGGTGGAAGGAGTATCAGAAGAGGTAGACGGCTGAGCGCCGTTGCGGGCCAAGGGCGGCTGTCGGAATGAGCCCTGGCGGTCGCTCCCTACGGGGCGCGGCCTGTGTGCTCAATCGATCCGGCTCGGGGCCTCCGTCGATAGCCAGCGTGGCGCCGGCCGAGGCCCCGGCTTCCGACCGTAGAACACGTTGTCCAACCACAGCGCGGCTCGCCTGGCGGAACCCGAGCAGCGGATGGCTCGTCGGACTAGATTGTGAGTGACGACGTCCGGATGCGAATAGGGGCAGACGGCGAGGCAGCGCCCGCAATCCGTACCTATGGTGCTCCAAAAGCGAAAACAGCGCACGGCATCGATGCGCCAGCGGAGCGCACCGTCTATCTCCGTGCGATCTTGAAAAGGGATAGCCTGGCTCGGGCAGTTCTCGGCACACTTGCGACAGGCGCGGCAAAAGTTTATCACTGACGTGTTATCGTCTCGCACATCGTGGGTAAGAGGCAGGTCTGTCGTGACGACGCCGAGACGAACGCGCGGACCCACGTCGTGTGACACGAGTAGTCCCATTCTGCCGATCTCGCCGAGGCCGGCGTCGCGGGCCACAAGCGGTGCGATGACGCGGTAGTTGCCGTCGATGTGGGCACGTGCAGGATAGCCAAGTGAGCGAATCAGGGCCGCCAATTGCACGGCAACCTGGGCGACCTCCGCATACTTCCTCGCAGTCTCCATCATCTCGGGAGCGTTGGGGGCCGTACGCACCATTCCATAATCCATCTCCACGGTGAATGCGATTGCAGAGCGGTGGTCGAGCATTATCGGGGCCCCATACTCGCCGCTCCCACGGCCGATGTGAGAGTAAACGTGGTACGGCTTGAGCTCGGCGATTCCTACCGCCCTGGCTCCGAAGTAGCCTGCCGCGCCCTTTACGTAGGAAGTGACGGAAGCCGAAGCGACCCTGACGGGCGTCTCAGTCACGATCCCGTCCACCCAGTCGCGTAACGCCAGGGGCAGCGAGAAAGATGCAGCAGCCGAGGCGAAATGGCACCGGTCGGCGTTGGGGACCGCCAGAGAAAGCAGCCCAGGCAGATGGCGGATTTCGTCGTCGAGAGCCCTCTCCTCCGGATGCAGGGTATAGTATGCTTCATACTGGGGGCTGCCGGGGACCAGACGGACTCGCGAAAACATGATGTCGCGCTCGTCAACGCGGATGAGTGGCGTATCGTTCCCACGTCTTGTCCGGCCTGCCGGTATCAAGAGCAACAGAATGCCTGTGGTGATGCTGGCCGCGATCAGTCCAGACGTGACCAGCCTTGTAGGGGGAGGGAAGATGAGAGTCAGGAGAATCAGAGGTCCGATGAGGGCGACGGCGAATGCCACGCTGGCAGCGCGGCGCTCTCTCTCTCGCAGAGTTTGAATCCCGAACGCTCCGGAGCCGATCAGGATCAGGGAACTCACTACGGCTACAAAGACGACAATGATACTGTCCATGACGCGATTTCCTGTCGGCCGAGAATATGGCTGCCCGACCTGGTTTCGTCATCAGGCTGCCGGGGCTTCTGAATGCGCACGTTGCCTTCAGCTCCGCTTCCTCTTCGCAATCGCAAGAATGGCGCTTCGCAGAACGTCCCTGGCACAAGGCGCCTCGTAGGGCCTGTGGTGCTCTCCGTCGACGTACAGTCCGTTGGAAATTCCCCCAAAAGGCATGGTTTTTCCGACAGACGTGTCCACTTCTGTGTAGTCAACAATGTCTTCCAGCCCCTTGCCCGCGTGAGCGTTCAACCATCGTCGCCTGAGCTCCATCACCTCCGTCGATTGAGAGAATCAGAAGGCACCAATCGAGGCACCGGGCCGCGGCGACTTTCAGTCGTTACGACATAATAGAACGCAAGAGGACTTGGATCACAACAGCATGGCCGCGAGTCCGAAGTAGGAGAGGACCGTGAAGATGTCGGTGATGGCCAGCGTTACCGGTCCCGCCGCTATCTTAGGGTCGAGTCGCAGGGCGTGCAACAGCGTCGGCACACTCAATCCCAGGAAGCACGACGCACACAAAACCAACACAATGCTTGCTCCGATCGTAACTGCCGCCAGACCCGCCCCGGACCAGAGCCACACAATCGCACCGACTACCGTGCCGCACGCCGCCCCGAGCAGCGCCGCCGTCCCTGCCTCGCGCGCGAACGCTCTGGTGTACCAGCTCAGCGTCGGCCGCATCGTGCGCAATGCATGAATGGTCACTGTCATCGACTGAATGCTTACACTTTCGCCCAACCCAAGCACGAGTGCAAGAAAAAACGCAAGCACCAGGCTCTCGGCCAGCGTTATCTCGTAGGCTCTGGCCAGTAGCGCGCAGATAGTGCCGCTGACGATCGTGGCCAGCAGCCAGGGGAAGCGGAGTCGGAAGGCCCGGACCGGCGAACCATCCCGTAACTGGGATACGCGAAAGCCGATCGTCTCGAACAACTCATCCACGCGCTCCCGCTCAGACAAATCAAAGACTTCGTCCGCGAAAAGACGAATATCGATCACGCCCACAATGCGCCGCTCGTCGTCTGTGACCGGAAGTGCCAGAAACCTGTGGAGGGCGAAGAACTCGCAGGCTTCGAGCACCGTCGCCGTGTGCGGAACCGCGACGACGCGGCCAATCATTACTTCGGACAACCGCTGATCCAGAGGCGCCGTGAGCAAGCGGCGAGTCGGCAGCACGCCCACCAGTCTGTCGTCGGCGTCCATAACGTAGAAGTAGACGATCTTCTCGCTGACGCCCCCTTGTCGAATGGCCTCCAAGGCCTGCCGGACGCTCATCTGCTGATGCAGTGTTGTAACATCCCTGCGCATCACTGTCAGAACTGACTGGTGGAGAGTGTCTGTCGCTCGTGGCATTCGAGAATACCCACCGCGCAGTCTTGCGGTCGCCTTCGCCTCAGGGCCAGCGGCCCTTGGTTTTCCTCCTGTCATACTCCCAGATCGCGTGATCCACCTCCTGCACAGTCCAGCCGAGCTTCCTCGCCAGAGAGTGCATCACATGCATATATTTCCTGTAGTCGTGGGTTGAGAAAGCATACTTTTCCTGACCGAACAACTGCCGCCACACGCGAAAGTCAATCACGGCGTACTCGCGCGGGAGGACAAGAGATAGCACCGCCGTGGCGAGCGGCAGTGGTACACCGTAGAGCGAACAGAGAATGCCCGTTCGGAGCTCCAGTTCGCAGTCCTTGTCCGGATGGGCGACCGTGAAGGCGAGCCCCGTAACCTTGCGGATGACCTCTTCCGTGTTGACTGCACATCTCGCTTTCCGGCGATCGAAACGTCGCCCGAATTTCCAGCGCAGGATTTCCTCGAAATCCGCGACGGTCAAATAGAAGGGGCGCCGTCGTCCGCGAAGCTGGGCGAACTTCATCTTCAACCGTTCGGTCTTGGCATAGTCGATTTGCTTGCCGCGAAGGGCCGCTATCTGTCTGAGGCGGATCATCGGTTACCCCACAGGCACAGGTGTTTCTCGTTCATGATATGATAGGTTCGGGGAGTTTGCAACCTTGAGGGACGTAAACCTGAAGGCCGGGGATACGGGCCGGAAGGCAGCGAGTCGACGAGAGATGCTCTCTGCGAGTTAGCCAGCGTCAACTTCTTCCGGCCGTATGCCCCGGCCTCAGTGTCACCGTCTCGGCACTTCCGGCGAGCAGACTCTCCCGGCTGCCAGTTACTGCCGCCGGCGTGTGGAGGTCAGTGACGCCCGACTTCTGACCTCCGGGCGAAACGGGTGCGGGTTGGATCGGACCGCCGCCGACCGCCACGCTCAGTGGATCACCGTCGCATTGCCCCACGGATCGTACTCACCCGCCCGAATAACCCACGCGAAGAACGCACACACCATCCAGTCAATCACGTTCCCGCTGTAGAGAGCCCAGTCACAGAACGGCTCCGCGAACAGCGTTCCAATAGGCACAGCCAGGAACGACACCAGCAGAACCACAACGACGAACACCTTCACAGCACCTCACCTCCTCTCACCTGGCCTCTCCATCCCCGCTCTGCGCGACCCCGCCAACTACCTCAAAACTCACTATGTTCTTAATCTCGATGCTCCCGACAGGAAACTTCGCCATCCCGCTCGGCTGCCCCCCCTCTCCATAACAGAACATAGACTTGGGACTCACAACCACCGCCATCTTCCTGTTGTCGTACACCGCACTCTGCAACCGGTCAGGGTAGAACACAATCGCCTCGCTCTCCAGGCGACGCCCAGCCTTGTCAACCAGGACGATCTTCGTCCTCCTCGTGAACACCACCCTCTCCACCTTCTTCAACGCCACATTGAACCCCAACCACTCGCCCGGCTCATCCCTCATCAACTCGTACCCCTTCAGCCCATCCAACTCCGCCGGCTTCATCGACAGAATCTGCTCGACGAGGCCCGGCCGGTGCTTCCCGAAACCACCGACCGCCCACGAACTGTCCGGCGCCCACCACACGTGCGCCGCCTCACCCTTCCTCCGGGCCTCCACGTCACCACACAACACCACGCCACACAAAAACAGACCAACGATTAAAGCGCCTGTCAGCCACCGAATCATAGCGCACCTCCTCTTCGCACCCGTTGAGAACCCAAGCCCGTGCACGCCCTGGTCGCTGTGATGCCGACCCGAAGAACCTGCACCTTCGCGGGCCGACCCTCATCCCGATACCGCTCGCCAAGCGCCTTCAAAACCAATCTCCTTGTCACCAGGTTCTCGTTCCTCCTCATGGTGCCCCTGGCGTCATCTGTATGAGGTAGTTGGGAGATGCTGCTGAAGGCCGGGGATACGGTCCGGAAGGCAGCGAGTCGACGAGAGATGCTCTCTGCGAGTTAGCCAGCGTCAACTTCTTCCGGCCGTATGCCCCGGCCTCAGTGTCACTGTCTCGGCACT
>JAZDPI010000225.1:0-3973 GCA_043797775.1 Candidatus Eiseniibacteriota bacterium | reverse complement strand
CTAGACACGCCGCTTCTTGAGAGAGCGGGCGAGCTGGCCGAGCACGTTTGTCCCAACGATCATGACGAGAATCACGATGGCCTGAAGAATTTCCAGCAACTCCTTCGGCACTATGGCGTTTATCACAAGACCGCCGTAGCTCAGTGCTCCGAAAAGGAGGGCGGCAAGCACCACCCCAAGCGGGTGATTCCTCCCCAGAAGCGCCACGGCTATCCCCATGAAACCCGTGCCCGCAGAGAAGCCCCCTTCGTAGTAGTACTTGTAGCCCATCACGAAATCGACTCCGACGAGCCCCGCCAGCGCGCCGCTCAGGGTCATGGCCGTGATGATCCCGGCAGACACGTTTATGCCGCCGTACTCAGCGGCGGAAGGGTTCAGCCCCAAGGCCCTCAGCTCGAAGCCGAACCTGGTCTTCCAGAGAAAAAGATAGACCGCCAGTGCCGCACCGAGCGCGAGGAAAATGCTGACGTTCACCGGCGAACCTTTGAAGGCGGGCCAGAACACCTCGAGCCTGGGAATCTGCGCCTGTGCCGCAATCCTCTCGGTGTGCACCGTCTCGGGCACGAAGTAGATGCTTGTGACCATGTAGCCCGTCAGCGCGATCGCCACGAAGTTGAGCATGATTGTGTTTATGACTTCGTGCGCTCCGAACTTTGCCTTGAGGAGCCCCGGTATTGCTCCCCACAGGCCCCCACCTACGAGTGCCCCGGCGACACACAGCGGGACAAGGAGGGGACCGGGCACCTGTGAAAAGGTGAAGCCCACCCACGCAGTCGTAAACGTGCCCACGTAGAGCTGGCCTTCCGCTCCGATGTTGAAGAGCCCTGCCTTGAAAGCCAGGGCGACCGCCAGTCCCGTGAATATCAGCGGGGTCGCTTTGAACAAGACCTGCCCGACGCCGTAGAAGCTGCCGAAGGTTCCGCTGAAGAGCTTGCCGTACACGAAAATCGGATTCTGGCCTATCGCCGCTATGAAGATCGCGCCGGCTGCGAAGGCGGATGCGATCGCAAGAAGAGGCACGGCTACGGCCGACGCCAGCCTGAGCACAAGATTGTCACGGGTGTCCTGTGGATTGGAGGAGTTCATTGTCGGCTCACCGGGCGATACTCCTTCGGACCTCTTGCCCCGGGGGGCGCGGCCCGCTCCCTACGGACCTCGAGCACCGCGCCCTGAGGCTCACGCGCTGCGTACGGCGCTGCCCGCGCCTGTCATCAACAGGCCCAGGCTTGTCTCATCGGCCTCAGATGCGTTCATGGTACTCACTATGCTGCCGCCGTACATCACGGCGACTCTGTCGCTCAAACTGAGAATCTCTGAAAGGTCGGCCGAAACGAGAAGCACGGCGCAGCCCCTGTCTCTCTGTTCGACAAGACACCCGTGTATAAACTCAATGGCTCCGATGTCGACTCCTCTCGTCGGCTGGGCGGCCACGAGAAGGACGGGTTCCCGGGAGAGTTCCCTTGCAACGATGAGCTTCTGCTGGTTTCCTCCCGACAGAGAGCGAGCGGGCAGGGCCGGCGCCCGAGGTCTTATGTCGAAGCGTTCGAGAAGCTCGTTTGCAGTGTCGAGGATCTGCTCCGCATTGAGCCACAGCCTTCCGGCAAAGGGAGGGTGAAAATGGGAACCCAGAACCAGATTTTCCCCGGCGCTGAACTCGGTGATCAGTCCTCTCTTCAAGCGATCCTCAGGTATGTGCGCCACCCCGCGCCTGAGGAATTCCCTCGGAGAGAGATTGGTCACGTTCTCGCCCCGAAGCTTCACGGTTCCGGAGCTCACCCTTCTGAGCCCGGTGACCACGTCCACGAGCTCGCTCTGGCCGTTGCCCTCAACGCCCGCGATCCCGAGTATCTCTCCGGAGAAAACCCGCAGTGAGGCCCCCCTCAACCTCGGCGTCCTCGAGGGCCCAAGGGCATGCAGGCCGTCCACCTCAAGCACAACGTCCTTGACGGCGGCGGGACCTTTCTCCACCCGAAGGAGGACCTTTCGTCCGACCATGAGCGTCGCCAGCTCCTCGCCGGACGTTTCGCTCGTTCTTAAGACCCCCACGACTTTGCCGCGCCGCATCACCGTGACGCGATCGGATATCTGCATCACCTCGTTGAGCTTGTGCGTGATGAATATGATGGTTCTCCCCTGTGCCTTGAGCCTTCTGAGTGTCAGGAAGAGTGACTCCGTCTCTTGCGGCGTGAGCACGGCCGTAGGCTCGTCGAGGATGAGAAGCTCCGCGCCGCGGAAGAGGATCTTAACTATCTCGACTCTCTGCTGGGCCCCCACGGACAGTTTCTCGACCTGCACGTCGGGATCCACAGCGAGGCCGAACGCCTCGGAGAGCTCCCTGATTCTCCTGCGGGCGCCCTTCATGTCCAGCACAACGCGCGCCCTGACGGGCTCCGAACCGAGGACGACATTCTCTGCAACGGTGAGGGGAGGTATCAACATGAAATGCTGGTGGACCATGCCGACGCCTCTGGAGATTGCGTCGGCGGGGCTCTTGAAATCCACGGGCTTGCCGCGGATTAGAATCCTGCCGGAGTCCGCACGGTAGAGGCCGTACAGGATGCGCATCAGAGTGGATTTGCCGGCGCCGTTCTCTCCGACGATGGCGTGGATTTCGCCCTCGAGCACTTCGAGCTCGACGCAGTCGTTGGCTCTGACGAGGGCAAACGCCTTTGAGACGCCCTCCATGCGGACAAAGGGGAGTGAGGAAGCAGATGTGTGAGTGCTAGGTGGAGGGGACAACAATTTCTCCGGAAATTATCTTCTCCTTGAGCTGCTCGATCTGCCGGCGCACGTTCTCATCGATCAGCGCCCTGTTGTTTTCGTCGTACACGTAGCTGATGCCGCCTTCGGCCAGACCCAGGGCCCTCACGCCGCCCTTGAAGGTGCCGTCTATCACAGACTTGATCGTCTCGTAGACTGCGACGTCCACGTCCTTGATCATGCTCGTGAGAATGTGACCGGGTGCCTCGGAATACTGGTCGGAATCCACGCCTATGGCAAGCTTGCCCGTTTCCCTGGCGGCCTCGAACACGCCGAGGCCAGTGGAGCCCGAGGCGTGAAATATCACGTCCGCGCCCTTTGAATACTGGCTGAGGCCAAGCTCCTTCCCCTTGCTCGGGTTCTTGAATGCGTTGCCGGTGACGCCCGCGTATGCAATCATCACCTCTGCGCCGGGCCTCGCGTACTTGGCTCCGGCCGTGTAGCCTGCTTCGAACTTCTTTATGAGCGGTATCTTCATGCCGCCGACGAATCCGATTTTCCCTGTCTTGCTGACAAGCGCGGCAATCGCACCGACGAGAAACGAGCCCTCCTCCTCACGGAACTTGAGCGCGACCAGGTTGGGGGGAATCGTGTCACCAGGGCTGACGGCGTAGTCGACGCACGCGAATTTCTTCTGCGGGAAGTCTCTGGCTATCGCGGTGATGTCGTCGGTGAAAAGGAAGCCCGTTCCGAAGATAACCTGGGCGTCACCGCTGGCCAGGAGCCTGAGGGCCGACTCCCTGTCGGTCCCTTCTCCGGGCTCGACGTACTCGAACGAAATGCCGAGCTCGTCTCTGGCTTTCTCGAGCCCGCGGTATGCGGAGTCGTTGAAGGACTTGTCACCACGTCCTCCCACGTCAAACACCAGACCGACCTTGATGGGAACCCCTGTGGTTCCCGCAGCGGGCTTCTCCTTCTTGGCACAGGCGGGAGCGAGAAGGAGGAGGCACAGGAGGAGTGCCGGAATGAGCCTTCCGGTCCGGAGAAAGCCTATGCCGAGGGCCGGCTTGCAGGTACGCATCGTGATGCGATCAGTTTTCATCGGGCAGCCCTCCTCCTGACCGGCCGTTTTCTGCCCGGGGTCGTTTTGTGCCCCGCAGAACGGGGGCGTGCCGGACCCTCCGTTCGGCCTGTGGTACGAGTCGTTGGTCGTCTCGGGTCCTTATGCCTGCGCCCGGCGGGCGATGCCTTGGGGCGCGCGCTCACGGGCCCG
>JAZDPI010000224.1:0-7788 GCA_043797775.1 Candidatus Eiseniibacteriota bacterium | reverse complement strand
ATGAGACTGGGCCTCGTGAACGAGGTCGTGGCCCCGGACGAACTGGACCGCGCCGTGGCCGGCTACGTGGAGCGACTTTTGTCAAGCGGCCCCAACGCCATCGCCATCTGCAAGGAGCTTCTCAGGAAGGTCCCGACCATGGGATTCGACGAAGTCAAACGAATGACCGCCGAGGAGATCGCCAAGCTGAGGGTGAGCGACGAGGGGCAGGAGGGAATGAAGGCCTTTCTGGAGAAGAGAAGTCCCTCGTGGGTCGAGGAGCGGGAGAAGCACTGATGGAGCGCGGCTTATGAAGAAGATCCTGGTGGCAAACAGGGGAGAAATCGCACTCCGCGTGATGAAGGCCTGTCGAGAGATGGGCGTCCCGACGGTTGCCGTCTATTCCACGGTCGACAAGGCGAGCCTCCACGTGCAGTTTGCGGACGAAGCAGTCTGCATCGGCCCGCCCCCTCCGCTCGAGAGCTATCTCAACGTCGATAAGATCATTTCCGCCGCGAAGGATAAGGGTGCCGACGCCGTGCATCCCGGGTACGGTTTCCTCGCGGAGAACTCCGGCTTCGCCAAACGGTGCAAGGACGAGGGGATCACGTTTATCGGTCCAGGGCACGAGGCCATGAGACTCCTCGGGAACAAGGTCGAGTCTCGAAAGGCGATGGTCAAGGCCGGTGTCCCGGTCATCCCGGGCATGATGGGAGGCGGGACCGACACCGCTTCGCTAGCGAAAGAGGCGAGCCAGATGTGTCTCCCCGTTCTTGTCAAGGCGGCGGGAGGCGGCGGCGGAAAGGGGATGCGAATCATCCGCGACGCGGGAGAGGTCGAGGAGTCGCTTGCCGCCTGCATGAGAGAAGCCAGGTCGGCCTTCGGCGACGACACGATATATCTCGAGAAGTACATCGAAAAGCCCAGACACATCGAGTTTCAGATACTCGGCGATTTACACGGAAATGTGATACACCTGTTCGAGCGCGAGTGTTCCATACAGCGTCGCTATCAGAAGATCGTGGAGGAAACTCCGTCCACGGCGCTCGACAGCGAGCTTAGGAAGAGAATGGGTGAGGTGGCGGTGCAGGTGGCGAGAACGGCGGGGTACACGAACGCCGGGACCGTCGAGTTTCTCTTGGATCGACAGGGGAAGTTCTATTTCCTCGAAGTGAACGCCCGGGTTCAGGTCGAGCATCCCATCACCGAGGCCGTCGTCGGCGTCGACATGGTGAAGCAGCAGATTCGTGTTGCCTCGGGCGAACGGCTTACCCTCAAACAGGAGAATCTGCGCCAGCGCGGGCACGCGATCGAATGCCGTATCTACGCGGAAGACCCGGAGAACGGTTTTCTGCCCTGCGCGGGGAAGATTCTGTACGTCAGGGAACCTCAGGGACCGGGCATCAGGTGCGACAGCGGAATATGGAGCGGGTGCGAGGTGGGCGTCCATTACGACCCGATTCTCTCCAAGCTCGTCGTCTGGGACGAGACGAGGGACGACGCCCGAAAGAAGATGGCCTCTGCTCTGAGGGAATACGTGATCCTGGGGATCAGGACGACGACGTCGTTTCTGACTGAAGTCATGGAGCACCCGGCCTTCGCCGAAGGACGCACTCACACGGGCTTCATTGCAGAGCATTTCGTGGACTGGAAAGAGGCGGGGGCCGATCAGGGTGTGCGGGAAGCGGTGCTGGCCGCGGCCGCAGCCGCCGAGAAGACAGGTACGGGGTTGAGGTGGGCGCCGGCGACACCGGAGGCCTTCTCGCCCTGGAAGTCCGGAGGACGCTGGAGAATCGCCGAGATTGCGTGAGGGACCGACCGAGTCGGAGGTTGTTCGGGGGTGCCGGCGCGACACGGCGGCGGTGCGACACGACGACACGCCGGCTGAGAGATACAACAACGCGACCGCGGAGACAGCGAAGGTAAGAGATGGAGTTTGAGTTTCTTCTCGAAGGTCAGGAATCCAAAGTCAGTATAGAGGAAAGAGACGGTCTCTGGTTCGCTCGGGCTGGCGACAATTCCGCCGAAATGGAGATCGTTCCTGCCGGCTCGAACACTTTCTGGATAGTCACACCCGCCGGTTCTTTCGCTGCGCACGCTGCGGTCAATGAAGGAAAGTACTACGTGTTTGCACGCGGGCGGCAGTTCTGTCTCTCCAAGCCCGGTGCTGAGGTGAGGAAGAGGACGCGCGTCTCCGGAGCTCTCAAGGCAGAGGAAGTCATCGGCGCACCGATGCCCGGTGTAATCGTGAAGGTCGCCGTGAGCGATGGAGACGTCGTCAAGACCGACCAGGTTCTGGTCGTCGTGGAGTCCATGAAAATGGAGAACAACATCCGTGCCCACGGCGACGCGAGGGTTAAGTGCGTTCACGTCAAGGCCGGCGAGTCCGTCAACTTCGGCTCACCCCTCGTGGAATTGGAACCGGTTTCAAGTTAGGTCACGTTTCTGCGGAGACGCGGGAGCCGGCAGGGCGGAAGCGCTGAGGAAGGGAGTGGCCTCGGGGACCGAGGGAACTGTAGCGACAGCGGCACGCGGAGGCGTCTCGTGCTCAAAGAGAAGATCCAATCCGTCATCGAGAGAGCCGTCGAGAACAATCTCTGGCGGCAGAATAGATGCTTCAACTTGATTCCTTCCGAGACCACCCCGAGCCTTATCGTCAAGTTCTGCGAGATATGTGACCCCTGCGGGAGATACGCCGAACACAGGACCTTCAAGGGCAAGGAGGTCTACTTCTATCAGGGCACGGGCTTCATCCGTGAGGTGGAAGAGGAGACGAGAACCGCCCTTAGCGAGTACTTCGGCTGCAACCGGGTCGAGCTGCGCCCCGTGAGCGGGCAGATGGCGAACGAAGTCGTCTTCAAGGCGATGATCAAGTTCTTGAATCGCGAGAGGCCCTCGTCCTCCGAGCTCTCGCGCATGAGAGCCGTGATGAACAACGCGCTCAACAAGGGCGGACATCTGAGCAGTCAACCCATGGGAGCGCTTTTCAGCTTCGTGGAGACGGATCCCGCGACGGGGAAGGAGAGGGTCGTGAATTTTCCCGTGCGCGACGAGGACCACTACAGAACCGACGTCTCGAAGCTTGAAGAACTGCTCACGACGTCCAGGCCGGACCTGGTCGTTTTCGGGAAGAGCATGTTCATCTGTCCCGAGCCGGTGCGTGAGATCGCAGAGATCGCGAAGGAAATGGACCCCAGGCCGGTGTTGATGTACGACATGGCCCACGTCCTTGGACTCTACGGTGCATTCCAGGAGCCTTTTGCCGAAGGCGCGGACCTCGTGACGGGCAGCACCCACAAGACCTTCTTCGGCCCCCAGAGAGGCATCGTGGCCGGCTCGATAGAGAAAGAGTCTCCGCTCGCGCCCCTCTGGCTGGAGATAAAGGGCAGGTCTTTCCCTGGCTCGACGAGCAACCATCATCTTGGAACGCTTCTGGGGCTGCTCCTCGCGGCCCACGAGATGAACGCCTACAAGCGCGAGTATCAGGAACAGGTCATTAGAAACGCCAAGGCCTTCGCGGGCAGTCTGAAGAAGCACGGGCTTGATGTCGAGGGCGACCCCGCGTACGGCTACACGTGCACTCATCAAGTAATACTGCGAGTTCGGAAGTACGGCACGGGTGAGGAGGTCGCTTCCGCGCTGGAGAAAAACGGCATCATCGTGAACTATCAGGCCCTTCCCGACGACGAGAGCTTTCTGGATTGCAGCGGGATAAGAACTGGTGTTCAGGAGATGACGAGGTTCGGAATGAGGGAGGCTGATTTCGACGCGCTTGCCGGCTTCATGGCGGACGTCGTGATCCGCAAGAAAGAGGTTGCCGAAGCCGTCGCGAAGGAAAGAGGCAGGTTTCTCAGGATGGGTTACTGTCTCCCGCCCGAAGAAAGCCTTTCTCTCGCCGCCAGGGTACTGGCCTCTCTGCTCCACGAGTCGGATTACGTGAAGCAGTTCGCAGAGAATCTCTCGGGCGCTGCCGCGCTCCTGGGACGAGCCTAGCCGTCCGACTTTAGCGAGATCTCACTTTCGGGTCAATATCCCCGGCCTTTCCAGCATCTCCTCGAGCATCTCTCCGCAGGCCGATACGTAGCCGCAGCACTTGTCCTTCTTGACTCCCTGCCCGTCGAACTTCTTTCTTCCTTCGGCCGTCGTTAAGTCGCAGTCCGTGAGCTCAAGGCAGAATGTGCTTCCGAACTTGTCCTGGAATCGGTTGTATGCCTCGAGGGCAAGTGCGTACGATTTCTCTCTGTCGTCGGTGGCCTTCGTTCTGCCGCAAGCCAGGCCGATGGCCATTATCGCCCCCGTGAGGGCACCGCACACCGAGCCTCGTCTTCCCATGCCCGCACCGAACGGCGTGGCAATCGAGGGAACGAAGGGACAGGCCTTGCCCATGAATTCGGATGCGGCTGTGAGCACACCCTCCGCGCAATTGAAATTGGAGTCGAATAGCGAGACGGCTCTTTCGGAAATGCTGTTCTTTGAAGGCATGCTGAGTCTCCTTGTGATTTGGCTTGTCGCCCCGACCATGTCGCTGCGCATGCGCCGAGCACGATGTCCGCGCCGGCTATGCAACCCCGGGCACGCATCGGTCGTGGCGCAGGGCGAGGCGTGCCGGCAGTGTTCTCTCCGGCGCCGGACAGCCGTTTGTGCTCGCTGGCAGGTTTGCCAGCTTCGCGTCCACCTAGTTTACTCGTTTTGAGCCGGCGTTCAACAACTTGGTGGGCATGATTTGCAGTTTGTGCTAGGCTCGTCACGCGGCGCGCATGCGCGCAGGGATGCGACAGGGCAACAAGATGACCTGGTGGCGGACGAGCGGCCGATGGCACCCGGTTGAGAAATCCCCCATGCACGCCGGAGTAAGGACGATCAGGAGGTTACGAGCGTGGACAGCATGAGACTGAAGACAATCGTTGTGGAGCTGACCCATCATTTTCCGTTCAGTCTCTTCAGCGCGTCGCTCGGGATAGTGGTTATCGGCCTTGTAACCATAATTGTCGGAGGCTACAGCGGCGTCCACCCGCCTGCGGAAACCGAGGACGAGACGCGCGTGGAAGCCGTCACAGACAGCGCAGGTACGAAGAGTGCCGACACGATGAGCGTCGGCGCAGGGAGTGCCGCTGGGCACGGCCGGGAGCAAGAGCACGCGGAGCACGCGGGCGCCGAAGGGCTTCCCGGGTTGTTCACAAAGTTATTCCACGTATTTCATCCGCTTCACATTCTATTCAGCGCGATTGCCACCACCGCCATGTTTTGGAGGTACGATCGCAAGCTCATCCGAGCAATCGTGATAGGCGTGGTTGGTTCGGTGGGGATCTGCGGCCTGAGCGACATCCTGATTCCGTTTCTTGGAGGGCTCGCCAGCGGGAAGCACATGCACCTTCACGTGTGCCTGATAGAGCACCCCTCCCTCGTGATCCCGTTCGCGATCCTCGGTGTGGTGGTGGGCATAATCGCGGCAGACGTTCTCGTCGACAGGAGATCGACCCTTTTCTCCCATTCCAGTCACGTGCTCGTGAGCACGATGGCTTCGCTTCTCTACCTGGTTTCCTTCGGCTTCACGGACTGGATGGACGCAATCTTCAAGGTGCTCGCCATCGTCGTCATCGCGGTCGTCTTGCCCTGCTGTACGAGCGACATTGTGTTCCCGCTTCTTCTCATATCGCCCGAGGGAAGGGAGCGCGCTGCCTGCGGGCACGTCGGTCACGGGACGGGGGGTCAAGCGGCGCGTCAGGAATGTGGTAGGCAGGGGCAGGACGGGGGGCAGGGATAAGCGGTCGGGGCGTTGTGGCCCGGCGGGCGAAGAGATTGCCAGCTTTGGGCTTGCCTGAGCGGCAAAAGTGTGGTAATATGGTAAGTCGTGTGAGACGGCTTTTTTTAGTACAGCCTTTTGGACCGCTCCAACAAGGCTGTACGCTCGGTGTAGTGTCGGCGTAAAGCTTGCGAGTGAAGCGACGCGCACTCCCCAATAGCGTGTTGGCGTAAGCAGGCGTTTCGTTCGCGACTGAGCGATGAGCCCTTTCGGGACGTTGAGCCCTTGAGGAGAGCTGATGCCTGACCTGGATTCACGCCCCAATCCCGCCGGCCGTAATCCTGCCGGCACTTCTTCAGGGAACGGCTCCGTCCACCCCGCCCGCGCCGACGTCCCAGTAACCGGCCCCGCTTCCGCCGGCGAGAGCTACACCATCAGGGACATCGCAAGACTTTCCGGGTTCTCACGCTCTACAGTCTCCCTGGTGCTCAACGGGGACACACGGATAAGTCCTTCCACGCGCAAGAGGGTCTGGCAGGTGATAGAGAGTGTGGGCTACGAGCCGAACTGCATGGCGAGGAGTCTTGCGAGAAAGCGTTCCATGATCGTGGCCGTGGTGGTACCCAAGATATCGGCTCACATTTTCAGCGACTACTACTTCTCCGAATCGATGAGCGGCATCAGCGACACTCTGAGCTCTAACGGCTACCGAATGATAATAGAGATGGTGACGGACAACTTCCTCAAGGACGCGATGCATCTGCGGCTCTTCCGCGAACGCCAGATAGATGGAATGCTTCTCGTGGGAACGCTGGACACCGACGACTACGTCTCAGAGGTCTTTGAGAGGGGCAACACTGCCGTTCTGGTCAACAGCTGGCGGCCCGGGTACTCCTGCGTGGTGGCCGACAATTTCGCGGGTGCCCACCGCGTCGTTTCGCATCTCGCCTCGCTCGGTCACAAGAAAATAGGCTTCGTCGGCGGACTCGAAAGCACGACGGTCGGCCTGAGACGGAGCCTCGGGTTTAAGCAGGGCCTGGGAGACTGCGGGCTTCGCCCCGCCGAAGGCTGCGTCGAGTACGGGGACTTCTCGGAGCAGAGCGGTTATGATGCCGCGAAGAGGATGCTCGCGCGGAAGAATCGCCCCACGGCGGTTTTTGCGTGCAGTGACATGATGGCGATTGGGCTCATAAAATGTGCGAAGGACATGCACATCAGGGTACCCGACGACCTGGCGGTGGTCGGTGCGGATGATATCGCGCTGGGCTCTTATTTCGAGCCCGCTCTCACGACACTCAGGCAGCCGATGTTCGACATCGGGTGTATGGTAACGAAGCTTCTTCTCCGAAGGCTGTCGGGCAGAGGAAAATGGCCCATCGAGGAGACGGTTCCCACCGAGCTTGTGATCAGGGACTCGTGTGGGGTCGGGAGAAGGGCCGGGTCTGCGAGCCCCGCGCGATCGGGGAAGCGAGAGATAGCCAGGAGAATCGGGAATACACGTGCGTCTTGGAGAAAAGTCCGATCTGCGGAAAGGTGAGACCCGCGGAACGAGTCAACCCCCGGGAACGTGCGATCCGCGTGAAGGTGAGATCTGTTGTAGCGTGAGAGCTTCAGGAACACGTGAGCGGCACGACAAGAGCGTTTTCGAACATCGGAGGGGCGACAGCATGAACACGAGAAGCAGTATGGAGAGAGGGGGCCTCCGGCGCGGTGCCCCGGAACCATCACCGACAAGATCGCTCTCGAAAGCTTCACCCTGGCTCTTCGTTGGGCTGCTTGTCATGTCGGCCCTTCTCTCGGCCTCCGGTTTCCCTCCTCGGGTTTCAGCGTCGGCGTTGGTGAGTGCGTCTCCGGCCGTCTCGGGTGCGGTGGACACTGCACCTTCCGCGGGCGCTTCGCTTTCCTCGGTCGCGAGTCTCGTTCCTCCCGAGCCTTCCTCCGCGTCGGCAAGGTTTCTTGCCGACCCCGTCGCTTGGCCTGCGGCCACGCTGAAGGCAGTGGGACAAGTGATCGTGCGAGCGGACGGCGGATTCGAGCCGGGAGACATCCTTTCCTTTTACGCCAGC
>JAZDPI010000222.1:0-2617 GCA_043797775.1 Candidatus Eiseniibacteriota bacterium | reverse complement strand
GAATTTCTTGACGACGCTGATTTCTTCACGCCGTACGAAGAGATTTCGGTTCTCGACGACGTCGGTGAGCGTTGTTGCCACGGAGACGGATGCGATTGGGTCGTTCGCCCTGACCCTTATGGCGATGACGTCCGATTCGCGCACCACGTCCGCGGAGATGTTCTGGCTAATGTACTTCGCGAGCCACTGGTTTTGGGCCGCATCGTTGTCTTCACCCCTGTAGCGTCTGAGCAGGGTTTTCTTCGTCTCCCGGGGCAGGGTCCCGGCCACGTCCCTCGCGAGAGCCATACTCTTGATTTCCTGAATCTGATTGACGAGTGCCGATTTGGTGACCGGAGTTGCGAGCAGGTCGAGAGGTGAGGAGGTCTCCGACGTGCTCTCGACCAGAATCGTCGTAGAAGTCTGGTAGACGGGCGGCAGCGTGCTGTTGAGATAGACGACGGGCAGAATCGCACCTGCCAGGCAGAGTGCCATCAGGTTCCTGCGCCTCAGGATTGTGTAGAAAATGCTCCTTGCTTCGACTGGACGTCTTCCGCGACGCGGCATAGCGCTTTCTCCTTGTACGAGTCTTCCTCGACCTAGTGAGCAAGTTCCTCGTTGTGAGCCTGGAGCACTTTCTGTTCTTTGGGGTTGGCTTCCAGGACCCTTTTCACTTCCGCCCTGAGATTGTTGATGTCGATCGGCTTCGTGATAAAAGCGGCAACTTCCGACGTGCTTACCATCACGTCTTCCTGCATCTTCTGATACGCCGTGCTTATTATGACCGGCACACTCTTGTCCACGCTTCTTATTCGCTCCAGCACTTCGATCCCGTGCATCCCCGGCATCTTGATGTCCAGAATCACGAGATCCGGCCGCTCGGAGACGAATCTCTCGCAGACTTCCCGTCCATCCTTCGCTGCGATCACGTGATAGCCCGCCTCGGAGAGAACCTCTTCGTAAAGAAGCCGGATTCTGATTTCATCGTCGCCCACGAGTATCTTCTTCATGCCGTTCCTCCTTGCTGGGGTGCGTGTTGGAAAGCCTGGCTTTTGTCAAATTGAGATTCGGCGGTGGGGATGGTAATTCTGAAGGTCGCACCGTGCCCCGGTGAACTTTCCACCTCGATGTTGCCCTTGTGATCTTCAAGGATCTTGCTGCACACGGAGAGCCCGAGTCCGGTCCCGTCCTGCTTGGTGGTGAAGAAGGGGAGGAAGATGTTGTCCGTTAGGTCGGACGGAATACCGGGACCCGTGTCGCTGACGGTGGACGAGATAAGGCCGGAGGAGAAAGATGTGGCAACGAGGATCTCTCCGCCCTTCTCATGCATTGCCTGCATTGCGTTGTGTATGAGATTGGTGAACACCTGCTCGAGCTGTCCGGCATTGCCAAGCACCGAAGGCAGATGGGGATCGAGGTCGAAGGAGATTCGTACGCCGGCATGCTCCGCGTTCTCAGCGGCGGAGCCGGCACTTCGCTTGATCACCTCGTTGAGGGCAAGATGATCGAGCGTCCTCGGACCTTCCCGTGAGAACTGGAGCGTGTCCTTTATTATCCTGTCTATCCTCTGACCCTCTTCGACTATTATCTGAGCGAAGAGCTTGCGTCTGTCCGATTCTTCCGATTTTTCCCAGACCAGTTGCGCAAAGCCGGAGATTGAGTTGAGAGGATTCCTTATTTCGTGTGCCATCGAGGCGGCCATCTCTCCCAGAAGAGCGAGTTTCTCCGATCTCTTGAGCTTTCGCTCCAGGTCCCTGAGCTCCGTGAGGTCCTTGAAAATGGCTATCGCGCCCCTCGGTTGAAATTGGGGATCCCGGAGCACTGCGGTAGATATTCCAACGGGGAGTGTCCTGCCGCCCGGCGTAGGCACGGTCAGCTCGCCTCGCGCACAAGTGCTGCCTTCAGTCGTGACCCTGTGGAGCAGGGAATGAAAAGCCGCCAGGGTGCCCTTCTCGGGTAGCGGCTTTCCGATCAGCGCGTCCTTGGGAAGGCCGGTTATCCGGGTGGCCTCGGCGTTGAACGTTGTAACGATACCGTCCACGTCTACAACGAGAACGGCCGTGTTCAGACTCTCCAGGATGTTCTGGTTATGCTGGTAGAGAAGCAGCAAGTCTTCGCGAGCCTTTTCTTCCGTCCTTCTTGCCTTATGCAGCTCCTGTTGCAGGCGCACGCTGTAAATCGTGGCCTGCTCGGACTCCTTCTCCTTCACTTTCACTTGCGAGGCCAGGAACCCGGAGAATATCGCCGTCAGAAGAAAGAACGGGATTCTCACCAGGAACTTCGTCGTCAGGAACTCGGAGGTGCCGACCCGCGAGGAAAAAATGGTGCCGTAGAGGACGACGACGACGACTGCGGAGAGAATGCTGACCTTGATGTCTCGACTCAGCGCCGCCAGAAAGATCGTAAGGAAGTAGAGCAGATAGAGATCTCCGGTCACGTTTCCGGACAGGTAGATCGCTGCGGTGACGAAGCCTATGTCAACGACCAGCATGGGGCCCGTTACCGAGAGCCTCGTGAAGTATTTCCCGGGGAGAAAGGACAGTATGATGTTGGTCGCGACGAAGGCCAGGGCGAGAGGAAAGCCTCTGCTCGGGATCAGAATTCCCTCTTCGCCGGAGAAGATGAGGGCGATGACCAC
>JAZDPI010000201.1:0-3386 GCA_043797775.1 Candidatus Eiseniibacteriota bacterium | reverse complement strand
GCGGGCCCCTGAAGGGCAGTCACGCCCATCATGTAGTGCGCGATTGCCTCCACGCCGACTTTTTCCAGCTGCCTTCGGTTTCCGGCCGGGAGTCCGCCTTCCTGCACCTTGCCTTCTATGGTCAGAGACACAAGAGCTCTTGCAATCTCCTCGGCGTCGGCTCTGGTCAACTGAGAATCCGGTGGGGGCGGCTTGGGTTTCCTGTCGCTCTTTCCGGTGGGCATGCTGCGTGAGCCTCCATGCGTGCGTCCTGAGCACGGGCGTACCATTATCTATCTGCACTCTCGCCCAACTATATTATCGGCAGTTTCTTGGGCCGGGTTTGACCATATCAGTGAGCCGGCTCAAGGGATTTCAACGGACTACAAGCTCACAATGTGCGCCTTCGCGGAATGCCGGGGTGTGTCTTCGACTGGGGCGCCGCGAGCAGCTG
Organism: Candidatus Eiseniibacteriota bacterium; assembly: GCA_043797775.1. GTDB lineage: Bacteria > Eisenbacteria > RBG-16-71-46 > JAFGJU01 > JAFGJU01 > JAZDPI01. Next base: position 2,953 of record JAZDPI010000201.1, on the reverse strand, counting down.
CTTCCTGAACGCGGTCATTTCTTCCTCACGTAGGCCTTGTAGAGTTCGTCTTCCTCTTCCACCCCGAGAAACTCGTTTCTTGTCGCCTTGCACCAGGCCGGCATGTCCTCTTTTATTCCCTCGTCGGTCGAGATCACCTCGAGAATCTGGCCGGGAGAGAGTTCCTTCATCTTCTCCGCGGTCTTGACTATCGGCATCGGGCAGAGAAGGCCATACGTGTCGAGCGAAACATCAGCTTTCATCTTGGTTCCTCTGACGGGTACACAACGGATGCCGGTAGTCACACAGTCGGTGCCGGCAGGCACACGACGGACGTGGGTATTCACACAACGGAAACAGCTGTTCACACAAACAGATTCACGTTTGCCTGAGACGCCTCACCGAGGTACGTTGCGACTCCGGCGAAACTGTCCACATCGGGAATGAGTTGATCCTTGCTCACGCCCATGAGATCCATCGTGACCGTGCACGCAATGAGCTTCACGCCGGACTTCTTTGCCAGGACGAGCATCTCATCAACGCCGGGCATTTTGTACTGTTTCATGAGCTTCCTCATCATGAAGGGCCCCATACCCAGCATGTTGAGCTTCGATAGTGGAAGTTTGTGTGGGCCGGGGGGCATCATCATAGAAAGCATCTTTCTAATGAAGCCTCTGGCCCCGGATTTGGAGCCGCGGCGCTTGAGGATGTTGATGCCCCAGAAGGTGAAGAACATGGTCGCCTCCATGCCCATGGAAACCGCACCAACGGCGATGTTAAAGGCGGCCATGGCTCTGTCCATGTCCCCGCTGAAGACGACCACGGTGACTTTCGACGCGCTCGATTCGCCGGTCTTCTGTTCCATGCTGCCTCAGAAAGGGACGTGTGGTAGTGTCACCGAGCCCGGACGGAGGAGCCCGGAGACCGGCAGTCCCTCTCAGCCTCCTTCCTTCTGCTTGAACTCGCCGTAGAGCGGACTCATCTCTCTGAGTTTCTCGACTATCGGCGGAAAGGCTCCCAGGAAGTGTTCCCCCTCTTCCGCAGTGTTCTCCCGGCCGAGCGAGAAGAGGAGTGAGCCCTGCGCGACCTCGGGCGGGACTCCCATGGCCGTCAGAACGTGCGAAGCCTTGAGTGCCTTCGAGCTGCACGTAGAACCGCTGGAGGCAGAAATGCCCTCCATGTTGAGGAAAAGGACCATGGACTCACCCTCGACGAACTCTACACACACGCTCAAGTGTCCGGGGAGACGTTTCTCGGGATGTCCGTTGACGCGGACGTGCTTGATGCGCTCTCTGATCCCCGCTTCCATTCTGTCGCGCAGGTCCTTGATGCGCTCGGCCGCGGGAATCATCTCCTGTCCTGCAATCTCCACTGCAGCGCCGAGGCCGACGATCGCGGCGACGTTCTCGGTGCCGGCGCGTTTGCCGTCCTCCTGTACGCCTCCGTCCATGAACGGGATGATTCGCACCCCGCGTCGTATGTAGAGGGCGCCCACGCCCTTCGGGCCGTAGAATTGCTGAGCGGCAAGACTCAGCATGTCAACACCTAGAGCGTTTACGTCGACGGGGATGGTCCCCACGGAGGCGACGGCATCGGTGTGAAGCGTGATCTGCTTCTCCTTCGCTATCTTGGCGATGTCTTCAATCGGCTCGACGGTCCCCACCTCGTTGTTGGCGTGCATGATGGAAATCAGAATCGTATTGGAACGGATTGCCTTCGCAACGTCCTTTGGATCGACCATCCCGTCGCCGCCCACGGGCAGGTAGGTCACCTCGAAGCCCTGCTTTTCCAGCTTACGGCAGGAATAGAGGACCGAGTGGTGCTCGATGCTGCTCGTGATTATGTGGTTTCCCTGTTTCTGTTTGGCCGCGGCAATTCCTTTGACAGCGAAGTTGTTCGCCTCGGTGCCGGCGGAAGTGAAAATGATTTCTTCCGGTCTTGCGCCTATGAACTGAGCCACCTGCCGGCGTGCCGAATCCACGGCCTCCTTCGCCTCCTGGCCGAGGTCGTGAACGCTGGAAGGGTTTCCGAACGTTTCTCCCAAGAAGGGAAGCATGGCCTCCATGACGCGTGGGTGCGTCCTCGTGGCTGCCGCGTGGTCAAGGTAGATCTGTTTCACTTCGTTTTCTCCTACAAACGTTTCCGCACACGGGGTCTTTTGCCATGGAAATCACCTCCCGGACAGGACACGAAACGAGAAATCGAGGCTCAACGGTCCGGACTTCTGCCTCCCGTGCGAATCGTCGTCAGAGGCAGGAAAACAGATGATGCAAGCACGTAAGGCGGGGTTCTGAGCAAAGTCTATCAGATAGCGCGCGGATGTCAAGCGCTCCGCCCCGGACTGTCCCCGTGGGCGACTTGCGCGATGCTCCTTGACTCTTGCGATTGCTGTGTTATCTTTCTGGGAAACGTAGCACGCGACTGCGTCGTCCTCGTGCGGCGTACTCTTGAAGCCAACCGCGCGCCTGGCATCTCTGAAGTCGGTCCCGCGGCCCAGGCTCTGCAGCCGCCCGGCGGTTTGAGTTTCCGAGTTCGTTCGTTTCGCGCAGGAAAGGTGGACACCCGTGAAGAAATCTCCGCGTCTGGTTCGTTTCGGAGTCTCCCTGGAGAGGGAGCTGCTTTCACGGTTCGACGGATTTGTGAAGGAGAAGCGATTCCCGACGAGATCCGAGGCCATCAGGGCGCTGATACGCGAGAGGCTGGTCAAGAAGGAATGGACGTCGCGCGGAGAAGTGGCCGGGGCGGTGATTCTGGTGTACGAGCACGAGCGCCGGGAGATCTTAAGCAGGCTTGCTCACGTCCAGCACGGCTGCCACAAGACCATTGTATCCACGCAGCACGTGCACCTGGATCACGACAATTGCCTGGAAGTGATCGTGGTCAAGGGAAGGCGTGTGGAAGTCGAGAGGCTCTACAAGGGGCTGCAGGGAATAAAGGGAATAAAGCACATCGGCCTGAGCGCGGGGACGACGGG
>JAZDPI010000200.1:0-2068 GCA_043797775.1 Candidatus Eiseniibacteriota bacterium | reverse complement strand
TGACCGCAGTGTAGCATGGGGCGGGGTGAAGTCCTTTCTGTAGAGCGGCGACTGCTCGCGGCCTTCGCCGACCAGTACGCATTGCTGCCGTCCGCAAATCTGCGCATGGCTTGAAAGCGGGGTGGAGCACCATTACCCGATAGTTTTCGTTCCCAACATTGAAGTATCGCCTCGTCCGGGCGGCGTTGTAAGATGGGCGAAGGCATTTGGGAAAGCGTTCAGGCTAGGCAGGCGAGTAGCTACGCTGGTACGCTGTAGCGTAGGTCCGTAGAATCTGATTGATTGTTCGGACTCCCATGTTACCCACCTCGTGGGTTTGGCGGTTTTCTTGGCCTCCTGGGGCTGGCGGCCGGGCTGCAAGAAGACGTGGCCAGGCGAGGCGGCTGGTTTCCAGGCACAACCTGGGCTCACCCGGGTCGCAGATGAGCCAGAAGCGGTGGACTGCGTCCACCGCTCTAGTCCGTGCCCAGGTCTTCTCTAGCACCATCTGTTCTCGGCTCCGCTACGATGACCACCTCTGAGGCATCGCCCATCACATCGTGGAGTGGCAACGAGAACGCCCAGATGCCGAGTGGAAAACCGTCCTTGGCCTCGTACGTGAATTCAACCCCACCGGCATGGCCGATGGCGCGATCTGACTTCATCAGCTTGTCAATCTGACCCTGGGAGGCCTCCGGCAGAAAGAATAGTGCTTTGCCCATGATCTCAGACGCGTTGTAGCCGAAGACGTGTTCAGCGGCTGTGTTCCAGAGGGTCACTCGACCACCAGAGTCCACACACCAGACCGCGACAGGAAGCGACGAAAGAACCGCTTTCACCCGAACAGCGATCTCGCGCCGTGACAATTCTGCCCCGATTCGGTCAAGCGCGCTACCGAGCAAGAATCCCATGCAAATGAGAGCCGCCCGTGTGGAGGAAGGCGGTTCTTCGTGTGTTGAAGACCCGAGAACGAGCTGTACCGCGAGGCGATGCTCTGAGAAGACGGGAACGACAGCAAATGACTTGACGGCTTGCGATGTAGTCGATCTGCTCACAACGACATCGAGGGGCGGTATGGCCGCTGTTTGGCCATGCCTCAGCTTCAAATCCTTGCTTAGTCCATGGAGACAGGCCTCTGGGAAGCCTCTTTGCGCGACTACCCTGTGCTCGCCCGTGGACGGGTCTGCCATGAGCGCGCATCCTGAGTCAATACTTTCGAGAGCCAGGGCTGAGTCCAGGGCTTGCCGTATGGCTCTCTGGAGATTGTCGATTTTTGCGACGGCGGCCCGGAAATTACTCAGATTCAGTGCCAGCTGTTCGACGCGCTTTTTCTCAGTTATCTCCCGCTCTACTTCTATGAATCCTACCGGTGTGTCCCCGGGGCCCAGCACTGGACATGCCATAATCTCGATAGAGAACCTTGTCCCGTCGTCACGGATTCCCTCTGTCTCCACGACATGCGGTTTTCCTGTGCTCAACGCGGCTGCGCCTGGGCAATGCGGGCAGATCTCGCTTCTTCGTTCGAACTCTTCGTAGCACTTCTTGCCCAAGAGTTCGAGCATGGACTTGCCGTACAGACGCTCGTTGGCCCTGTTGACCATCACTATGTCGAAATCCGTCGAGACCATATTCATGCCGACCTCAGGGTCATCTGCGGCCGTTCGGTAGAGCCGTTCGATCTCCCCAGAGGTCAGTTCAACGGGTTTCGGTCTGTTGCCGTCCAATGCAGCTCACCCCCCACAGCGCAAGCCGGTCACCCATGGAGCGGGGCTGACTAAATAGTATCGCACGTTGCCTGCTCGCTCCTTCGTCGCTGCCGACCATTGACAGTTGCCAGTGTTTCCCGCCTGACGGAGTGATGACGCCACCTGACGGCACAAAAGCGTCTCAATTCCTCATTGCGACTGTGGCCCGGGGGGCGGAGACTGGGATTGAGGGGAGCGGGCCCTTGGGGAGAGGAGGGGGCGCATTGAGGAAGATGGACGATTGAAGCTCACATTGGTGCAGGCGTCTGACTGAATTCTCACGTTCTAGTGGGGAACACGAAGCAGGAGGAGGGCAGAATCGCCATGGAAAACTGGGGCGAGCT
>JAZDPI010000186.1:0-6719 GCA_043797775.1 Candidatus Eiseniibacteriota bacterium | reverse complement strand
GCCACGAGCTCCTTGCCGGTGCCCGTCTCGCCGACTATGAGCGCGGTCACGTCGCTCGTAGACACCAGCTCTATCATCCTCCGAAGCTCCATCATCGCCGCGGACTGCCCCACGAGGTTGTAAAACTCGACCTTCTCCTCGAGCTGACGCGTGTGCTTGAGCGGAGGGCTGAAAACTCGTCGAACGGACTCCTCCAGCTCCCTTATCGAGAAGGGTTTCATCAAGTAGTCTGCTGCCCCCAGTCGCATGGCCTGTACGGCGGAGTCAAGAGACCCGTGCGCGGTGATCATTATCACCCTCGCCGAAGGCTTTGAGCTCTTGAGCTCGCGCAGGACCGCTATGCCGTCTTTCCCGGGCATGCGAATGTCAAGCACGGCCAGGCTGATGTTCTGTTCTCTTGCTGCATCTATGGCCTGATTTCCCGACGAGGCCGCAACGGGAGAGAACCCCAGCCGCTGAAGAACTCTGCTGCAGGTCTCTCTGATCGTGGGCTCGTCGTCTGCGACGAGGACTCTAGTTTCCACCTTTCTCCTTCCCAGCCTCTGTTGCCCGACCGGTCGTCCGCTTCGCGTCTCTGTCGAGAGAGATCTTTTCGTCTCTAGTGAGAAGCGCCTTCTGAATGCTCGCGTACAGTGATTCCAGGGTGACCGGCTTCCTTAGGACGTCGGCAAGAGAGAACCCGGCGAGCTCGGAGGACTGCTGTGTACCGGGCTTTCCTGTAATGACTATGACTGCAGGCCGTTCCGATTCGGGGACGGTTTCTATGTGACGGATGATTTCCGTGCCCCTCACGTCGGGGATCTGCAGGTCGAGCAGCACGAGACCGTACTTTCTCTCGCTCAAGAACTTGAGCGCCTCTTCTCCAGACCCCGTGGCATCAGCAGTGTACCCCACCCTCCTCAGCGCTCTTTCAAGCAGCGACCTCACAACCTCCTCATCGTCGGCGATGAGCACACGGGAGCACTCTGCTTTGATGGGGCTTTGTGCCACACTCGGAACAGCGAGCGTGGCCTGCAGGGTCTCCACCGGTAGCCAGACCGTGAACGTCGCTCCTTCGCCTATCACGCTCGTCACTTCGATCTGCCCGCCGTGTTCCCTCACAAACGTGTCGGACACGGACAGTCCGAGCCCCAACCCCCTCACACCCCTTCCCTCGGAGTCTTCCTTGGTCGTAAAGAAAGGCTCAAAGACTCGCTCAAGGTCCTCCCCGGCAATCCCGCAGCCGGTGTCACTCACTCGCATGAAAGCTCGCCGCCCTCTCATCCCCACCTGAATGCTGAGGCGCTTCACCTTGCAGGAGACCATCGCGTCACGAGCGTTGAGAAATAGGTTGAGCAGCACCTGGCCTATCTGGGCACCATCGAGCACCATCATCGGTATGTGGTCGGTGATGTCCACGTTGACCTCTATTCCCTCTTTCTGGAAGTCTCTGGCAACAAGCTTGAGGTTGTCCTCGATGAGCTCTCGAAGGCACGAAAGCTCTCTCAGTGGCGGAGCCGTGCGGGCAAACGTGAGCATCCTGTCGGTGATACTGCTCGCTCTTCGCAGAGTCTTAAGGACAACCTCAAGATCCTGTCGAGCTCTCTCGGTAAGTCTTTCGTCCCTGAGCACAAGCTCTATGTAGCCCTGCATGCCGCCGTGAAGATTGTTGAACTCGTGGGCGATTCCCCCGGCCAGAGTGCCGGCCACCTCCATTTTCTGCGCGTGAACCAACTGCCTGCGCAGGATCTCCCACTCGCTGATGTCTTCAATGATCCCAATCACACCTACCAGCTTTCCAGTGTGGTCCCTGACAGTGGAGCCGTGGATGCGAACCGGAAAGACCTCTCCGTTCTTTCGTCTGAAAACCGTCTCTACGAGGACGGGTTGCCCCTCAAGGTTCTGGGTGAGCGTGGCCATCCGTTCGCGCACGAGTTCTTGTGGCCAGAACGGAAACGGCGCCTTCACCCCGATAAGCTCCTCGCGTGAGAAACCGGTCATCCCGCAAAGCGCGTCGTTCACGTCCAAGAGAACGCCGGCCGGCGAAACATATGAGATGCCGAGGCGCGCCTGCCGGATCATGCTTCGGAACATCTCCTCGGACGCTCTGAGCCGCTCTCGCGCCACCAGGTGACGGGTTATGTCTCGGGCCAGGAAGAGAACGTGCGCCTCGTCCACTCTCAAGACGCTGGTCTCGACAGTGATGGACTTGCCGTCCTTCCGGACCAGCACGCCCTCCGGCCTGATTGAGCTGAAGCCCACGGGCTGCTCGAAGAAGGAGAGATATTGGCTACCGGAAAAATCTGAGTTCAAGTCGGTCGCCGACATCCGGAGAAGCTCGGTCCGCGAGTAGCCGGAAAGCTCACACGCGGCGGGGTTCACGTCCACAAGACGCTCGTCTTTGTCCGCTATGAATATTCCCTCGGCCGCGTGCCGGAAGAGTTGCCTGTACCTGTTCTCAGTCTCGGCCAGCCTGAGCGTCATGTCTCTCAGTTGATTCTCAGATTTTTTCAAGGTTGCCACTCCCCGACGGGAAAAAGCAAGTCGTCCCTTGCGGGAATAATAGCGCAAACTGCCTCGCCTGTCGAGAACTCGGGCCCTCTCGGCGTGAGGCCCACTAGGCGCCATTGCGTTGCAGGGACTACTCCTGTCGCCCGTCGTTTCCATGCATTTCGAACGCTATCTCGCAGCAGTCATCGCCGCGTCCCATCTGACCCCAGATTATCCCGTAGCTGCGGCAGGCGGCCGACCACGTTTTCTCGGGAAGTTTGCCTGACAGTGACTCGGGGAATTCCTTCTCCACGGTTCCCATTCTCCATCCTCCTTTTGCGTCACGACCAGCCTGGCTTTCTCGTTGATACGCGGCTGATTGTGACGAAGAGTACCACTTCATGCACAATCTGTCACGAACGGCCGCTTTCCATGAAACCGTTAGGCCCTCCGGGGCGTATTAATGGTAGCCGAGGGTGCACTCGGTGTGCACGGCCAAACCGGCACCGCCGGTACCTGTTGCCAGGTCACCCGCAAGTGCCGTTCGCTCGCTTCCTATGCCCCGGGGAGGGATGATGCGGCAAGAATCTCGTCCGGCTCTCACCAATCCTCTGATTCGGACTCTCTCCACTCTTTCGAGGCTCCGTTTCCACGTAGCGTTGTTGATAACGTTGCCTCTCCTGGCATTGCTGCCGGGAGCATCGCTCGCTCAGCCTGCAACAGAGCAGGTGCAGCAATTCGAGGCGGTGAGAGTAACGGACGGCGCAATCGAAATAGACGGGGATCTCTCTGAGAGCGTCTGGCAGGGGCCGGGGCTCACAGACCTCGTACAGACAGAACCGGACGAAGGCCAGCCGTCGCGCTTCAAGACGGAGGTCTGGATCGCGTACGACGACAAGGCCCTTTACGTGGCCGCACGACTCCACGACCCTGCACCCGACTCCATCGTCTCGAGGCTCGCTCGTAAGGACGACGACCTCAACTCCGACGTCTTTGAGATAAGCCTGGACCCCTTTCACGATCACCAGACGGGATTCAGATTCTACGTGAACCCCTGCGGGTGCGTCTGTGACGAGAAGCTTTACAACGACGGGTGGGACGATTCGTCCTGGGATGCCGTATGGGAGGCGCAGGCCAAGACGGGCAACGGGGGATGGACTGCGGAAATGAGAATCCCCTTTACCCAGCTCAGGTTCCACAACAACGACGGCATGGTGTGGGGCTTCAACTGCCGCCGGCTGGTGGCAAGGTGCAATGAAATCAGCAGCGTGGTGCGATTGCCCAAAGGTGAGTCCGGATACGTTTCCAAGTTCGCACACTTGGTGGGACTCAGCGGCATAGAAGCGCCCGCACGAATGGAGTTCCTCCCCTACGTGGTAGGGAAGAGTGAGTTCTTTGAGGCCGCAGAGGGTGATCCGTTCACCGACGGAAGCGAGCTGTCCGGAGCCGCAGGCCTGGACTTCAAAGTGGGCATTGCGAGCAATCTCACAATGGACGGGGCCGTGAACCCGGACTTCGGCCAGGTGGAGGTTGACCCTGCCGTGGTCAATCTCTCGCAGTTCGAGACGTTCTTCGAGGAGAAGCGTCCGTTCTTCATCGAGGGCTCCGATATTTTCAGTTTCGGCTACGGAGGTGCCACAAGTAATTGGGACATCCAGTGGCCCGGCGCCAGTTTCTTCTACAGCAGGCGAATCGGCCGAGCCCCCAGGGGCAGCGAAAGACACGAGGGCTTCTCCGACAGACCGGACGCCTCCACCATACTCGGAGCCGCGAAAGTCACGGGCAAGCTTCCCGGTGACTGGTCGCTCGGTGTTCTTCAAGCCGTGACAGGCAGAGAGTACGCTGAGATCGACTCTTCGGGTGTCAGGTTCAAGGACGAGATAGAGCCTCTCACTTCCTACACAATCATGAGAACTCAGAAGCGAATGAGCGACGGAAAGTACGCCATCGGCCTCCTGGGCACAGGCACGGTTCGAGACATCAACACACCGGCGTTTGCGGACGAGCTTGCCAAGCAAGCCTTCACGCTTGGCTTGGACGGCTGGGCGTTTCTCGACAAGGGAAAGACGTGGGTGGTGAACGGCTGGACCGGTGGGACTTACGTCAATGGAACGGACGACGCCATCCTCTCCCTGCAGAAGGATCCGCGTCACTACTTCCAGAGACCGGACGCCCCGCACGTGGAGATTGACGAGGACGCCACGTCGCTCGGTGGTTGGGCCGGCCGCGTGAGCTTGAACAAGGAGAAAGGCAACGTAATCACGAACGTTGCGCTTGGTGCGATTTCCCCCGGCTTTGAGGCCAACAACATGGGCTTCCAGTACAGGGGGGACCTTTCGTTGGGGCACGTCGTCGGTGGCTACCAGTGGTTCAAACCCGATCGCCTCTTCCGCGAGAAGGGTGGTGCCGTTGCCGTCGTTAGAGGGTTTGACTTCGGCGGAAGGCGAATAAACGACGCCTATTTTCTGTTCACGTGGTCGCAGTTCGCCAACTACTGGAATCTCGACCTCAACTGCGCGTGGATGAACAGCACGATTGACAACAACCTGACCCGGGGCGGCCCCGCTGTCAGGCGCGTGCCGCTGTGGTGGACAGAGGTCCACCTGCACTCCGATAGCCGGAAGAAGCTCGAGATGTGCCTCTCGTCCGAGGCGGACGGCAACGAGGTCGGCGGCCGTGAGCTCCTCGCCAGGGTGAATCTGATTTACAAGCCTGTGAGTCAAGTCCGGGTAACCTTGACCCCAGAGTACTACACGTCGCGCACTGTCGCTCAGTGGGTCGGTGCCTTTGAGGACGTGCTTGCCGCTGAGACGTATGGCTCACGCTACGTATTCGGGACCATGGACTACGAGTCTTTCTCGCTGGGGTTGAGACTCAACTCCACGTTCACGCCCAAGACGAGCCTCCAGCTCTATGCAAGGCCTCTCGTCTCGACTGGTGATTACTACAAGTTCAAGGAGCTTTCCCGGCCTTGCACGTTTGATTTCGACGTGTTCGGAAGCGACGGCTCAACGATTGAGGAATCGGACGGTTACTACGTGGCGGACCCGGACGGAGCCGGGCCGTCACCCGAGATATGGATAGCGGACCCCGACTTTAACTACAAGTCCCTGAAGGTGAACACCGTCTTCAGGTGGGAGTACAGACCGGGGTCTGCGTTGTATCTGGTGTGGACTCAGCTTCGTGAGAACGAATTCGGACCAGGGAAATTTGATCTCTCGAGAGATTTCAAGGAGCTGTTCAACTCGAAGCCGGAGAACGCATTTCTGGTCAAGGTCACGTACTGGCTGAGTCTGTGAGGTCTTCGCTCGGGGTCCCAACCCGCTACTATAGCGCCGGGCGGGGCAAGAAAAAAAGCCAGGGGCCCCGAGCAAGAGTAACGGACGAAGGGGAGGCGCGCCCGTCTCCGGCCGACCTTGATTGTGAACGGGTCCTGGGTGGCCCGAGCAAAAGTACCGGCGCAGCTTAACTAGCCAACCCCGGTGAAGCTGCGTTCTGCCCAGCCTGCGCTACCTACAGCAGCACACTGTAAGCGCGGGCTGGGTTTCTTGTTTCGAGGTGAGTTCTTCCGGCAGTGATTGCCACTTCAAGGGCTCGACCTGCGCAGAGGCACGGAGGTTGACGCCTTCCAAAAGCAGAATGCGCAGGCTAGGCACCGAAATTGTGGTTGACAAGAGTCTGGTATATGTATAATATACATATATGCGGGTAGCGTGGGATCCTCAGAAAGCCAAGGCGAATTTCCTCAAGCACGGTGTCAGATTCTCCGATGCTGAGGGCGCATTGTCTGACCCCAATGCGATATCCCGAGAGGATCGGTTTGCCCGAGGGGAGTTCCGCTACGCTCTGGTGGGAGCGGACTACCTAGGGAGGGTCGTGGTGGTCGTTTACACTTATCGCGTGGCAGATGTCCGAGTGATTTCGGCGCGCCGTGCCACGCGGAAGGAGAGACTTGAGTATGAAGAAGGAATACGATTTTAGTAGAGGCAAGCGCGGAGCTGTGGTTTCTCACAGGGGTAAGAGTCGGATCACTATACTCCTGGATGAAGACGTTCTTGAGGAGTTTCGGGAGCGAGCGGATAGCTCGGGTCGGGGTTATCAGACGATGATCAATGAGGCTCTGAGGGACTATCTGGGGAAGTCTCGGCGTCCGGTGGATGCACCCACGCTCCGGCGCATTATTCGCCAGGAACTGCGGCGTGTCGGGTAAGTGGGTATTGGGCTCGATTGCTCAACACGCGGCTTCCATT
>JAZDPI010000178.1:0-3455 GCA_043797775.1 Candidatus Eiseniibacteriota bacterium | reverse complement strand
GGCATGGGCAGCAGGATCACCCGAGAAGATACTATGACAAGATTCGTGACGATTTCAACATCACCGGTAGACCAGACCACTTCCTGTTCCTGCTTGCCCGCTGTGTGAAGGCGTCTGTGCGGTACAATGTTGATGGACAGTTCAACCAGAGCCCCGACAACCGGCGCCGTGGTGCTCGTCCCTCTACCATGCGGAACATGATTTTCGGCGCGTCTTATCTGCTCAAGGGGAAAACGAAGCTCTCCTCGCAAAACTACCGAGACGTTCTCCTCAAAGCCAAGCCGGGCGACCTCGTGTATATGGATCCTCCATACCAAGGCGTATGTCGCAACCGTGACAACCGGTACCTCACGGGAGTTCAGTTCTGTGAGTTCGTTGAGGCACTAGAAGAACTAAACAGCCGAAGAATAAGGTATATTGTGAGCTATGATGGTCGTACGGGAAAGAAGGTTCATGGAAGGCTTCTTCCCCCCCATCTCAGTCTCACACATGTTGAAATCCATGCGGGCCGCTCTTCCCAAGCAACCTTGCTTGGGCGGGACGACGTTACTGTCGAGTCGCTATACCTCTCACCTGAACTAACGGAGAATCTTTCCGAAGCGCCATTGATATACCGATATAACAAGAGCGAACAAATGGTTCTCCTGGAGACGAGATCGTGAAGAAGTTGCCAAAGAAGTTTGTAGACAAATGTCGAAGCGTCACAGCAAAGCGACCTCGTACCGTGATTGAGCATATCCGGAAACACGGGCATGTCACTACTCAGGAGCTAAAGGATATGTATGGCTACAACCACCCTCCGAGGGCGGCCCGCGATGTCAGAGAACAAGGCATTCCACTTGAGACTTTCAGGGTGGTCGGATCAGACGGTAGGAAGATCGGGGCTTATCGCTTTGGCGATCCTCGCAACGCAAGATTCTCTCGCTTGCACGGTCGCACGGCATTGTCGAAGGAACTCAAAGCCAGGCTGATCCGCAGGGACGGCTGTCGCTGCGCGATCTATTTGGAGGAGTTTCCTGAACGGGAACTCCAGATAGACCACCGAATTCCTTTCGAGGTCGCAGGTGATGACAGTGAGACTGAGGCGGACCCAAGTGACTTCATGCTCATTTCCGGCTCCGCAAATCGTGCCAAATCTTGGTCCTGCGAACATTGCGTCAACTGGTTGGAATTGAAGAAGAAGACCATTTGTCGGAAGTGCTACTGGGCGTATCCCGAGAGATACAAGCACGTTGCCATGCGCCCTGTGCGACGCCTCGACATACTCTGGACAGCAGAGGACGTACAGGTTTACGACGAACTCAAACGACGGACCGAGGCCCTGCAAACAGATATGCCATCGTACGTGAAGGATATTGTCCGAAAGCACGTTCTCGACTAGGCCCAACAGTGGCGTCGAGCGAACGCGGTAGGCGCGCCGCTCACGCAGGCCGTTGGGCGATGAACCATGACCAAGATTCTGTTCCCGTTCATCTACCATCCAGATAGAAGTTTGGCTGTTTACGGGGAGTCAAGGAAGTTCTTGCATCGCTCTGGCCGCGAACCAGACATCAGTCAGCTTGGGTGGACTTACCTTGATGTGGGAGACTTGATTCCTCAGACGATGAAAAGCTTCTGGTCGGGCCACTTTTTCCCGTGGCTGGAGTCGTGGGAAGAAATCCAAGTCTCCTGCAATCTGTGCCTTTTCGGCTTGTACAAGCAAGCCATGGTTTCTCTACGCGGTGGGTTGGAGCTTGGCCTCCTGTCCGTCTATTGGAATCTCAACGATGACGGTCATGAGACCGTGCAGCAATGGTTGCGCTCGAATGAAGATACGCCGCGGTTACACGAGATTTGGAGCAGACTTGTCAAGCACGACAACTTCAAAGCATTCGGGCAACACTATGACCTCCAGTCTCATCTCCTTTCATTCAACTTTCTGCACGACTATGCTCATACCAAGGGCTTCAAGTTCTCCAATCGTCTCGGTATGCTCAAGTCAAACTGGCAAACCTTCGAAGAGCGCGGCTTCAACACATGGTTCCGGAGCTTCAAGGAGGTAATTAAGGTGCTCGTCGTATGTCACCTTGTGAAGTATCCTCTGGGAACGGTTCGCTTTGACTATGACGCCAAGTTCGGGATCGACACCCCGGCGTTCGGTGGGTTGAAGGAGCACCAAGTCGACAGATTGGAGAGATTGTTAGGCCCCTCTGTCTTTGCCCAGATCGCAGCGCTCGTCCGAGACGATCCACGGGCACAGAAAGTGTTGCGCTGGGTGGAAGCCCTCCCCGACATGTCGGAAGATAAGGTGGAGCAGCAGATCATCGATATGGACAAGCGCCACATCGAAATGTGGGGTCTGCCGAAATGGCTCGAGGCAAAACACAAGATGATCGAGCACCGCGACAAGACGGAGAAATGGGAGCGGAGAGTTACCGCATTGACTGCGTGGGCCAAGGAGCAAGGATACGATAGGCCCGGATGGGAACGCGAGGGGGGGCCAAACAGGGGAGTCAGCGACGACTAAGGCCGGGGTGGCCTTGGTTGCGCGTTGCTCCCGCCATTAGTGACATGCTCGCGCCGACGGGAGGGCAGGTTGGGACGCTCGATTGTTGCAGTGCTGAGGACTCGACCTGATACGGTACTCGAGGATTTCGCAGGATTGATGAATCTTGCGGGGTACAGGGACTTCGTCTCCAGCCAGACCGAGGTCTGCCTCAAGATAAACATTTCCTGGCACCACTACTTCCCCGGCTGTTCGACGAGCCCGTGGCAGCTCGAGGGCGTCATCAAGAAGCTTCTGGCGGACGGCTACGAGCGCGGGAAACTCATCCCCACACACAACAGCACCGTCGTCGTGGACCCGCACGTGGGTCAGACGAACAACAAGCACGAGGCCGTGCTCAAGAAATACGGGCTCGTGCCCGTCTTTCTGAACGAACCCCCCGTCAAATGGGTCCGCTACGAACCCAGAGGGCCGATGCTCGCTCTCGACAAGGTGTTTCCTGAGGGGATCTACATTCCCGAGTCGCTCGTGGGACGAAGCATCATTCATCTCCCGACCATGAAAACCCACGTCTTCACCACGATGACCGGAGCCATGAAGAACGCGTTCGGCGGCCTTCTTCAGGAGCGGCGGCACTGGACCCACGGTGTCATTCACGAGACGCTGGTGGATCTTCTCTCGATACAGAAGGAGATTCACAGCGGCGTCTTCGCCGTCATGGACGGCACGGTGGCGGGCGACGGACCCGGGCCCAGAGCCATGAGGCCCCACGTGAAGAACTACATCCTTGCGAGCGGTGACTCCGTGGCGATTGACGCGATCGCGGCCAAGATGATGGGGTTCGACCCGCTGTCGCTCAAGTTCATCAGGCTTGCCCACGAGAAGGGATTGGGGTGCGGCGATCCGAGGGAGATCGAGGTCAGGGGTGAGGACGTCAGCGACGTGAACTTCCATTTCAGCAGGGACGAAA
>JAZDPI010000175.1:0-5627 GCA_043797775.1 Candidatus Eiseniibacteriota bacterium | reverse complement strand
CGTCGGCTCGACCACTCTTTGGGTTCTCCTTGCAATCGAGAAGGCGGGCTACCGGTGCCGTTCTCAGCCCGCGTTGCTCTTCAGTTCTACTTTTCAGTTCTCCTTGCGCTCCGGAAGGTGGGTTCCCAGGGCGTAGTTCTGGAAGTACTTGTTTGCGATTCTCGAGACGTCCTCTCTTGTCACGCCGAGAAGCAGCTCCGGGTAGCGATCTGCGAACCCGAAGCCCACGCCGACGCATTCGTAGAAACCGAACGTGAAGGCCTGGCTGTCGTTCGACTCGAGCCCTATCATGTACGTTCCCCTGAGATACTTCTGCGCACCCTCCAGCTCTTCCTTCGTGATGCCGTCACTCCGCATCTTTGCGAACTCGTTCAGTATGCCGTCCCGTGCAATCTCGTACTGGTCAGGTCTCGTTCCGATGTAAGCGCCGACGAAAGCGTCGCGCGAGTAACCGGCCGTGAAGGAGCCTATCGAGTATCCCAATCCCTTCTTGTCGCGAAGCTCGGCCCAGAGTCTGGAATCCATGGATCCCCCACCCATCACGGAGTCGAGCACGCGGACCGACGCGTAGTCCTCCTGAGACAGACCCGGCGTCGGGTACGCAATCACTATCCACGCGGAAGCGATCTGCTTGTTCTTCACAAGCTCCTTAGACTCGGGCAGTGAAACCGGAGGCAGCTCCTGCACGGGCTTTCTCCCGCTCTTCTTGAGAGCGCCGAGTCTCTTGTTTATGTTCTCCGTGAGTTTCTTTCCGTCCAGGTTCCCCACCGCCGCGATGACCATGTTCTCGGGCACGTAGAAGCGCTCGTAGGCGCGGGCAACGTCGTCTCTCTCGAATCCGCCGACCGTCTCCTCGTATCCCTCACCCGGCTTGTGGAAGGGGTGTCCCCCGTAGAGGGCCTCCTGGGTCAGATCGATCGTGCTCCCGAGCGGCTGGTCTTTCCTCTCCTTTATCCTCTTCACGACCAGGTCCCGCTCTTTCTTCACTTCCTCGGGAGGAAACGCGGGATTCTGGATGACGTCGAAGAACACCTCCAGGGCCTTCTCCAGCCCCTCTTTCGTGCACGTGAGCTCGATGAACCCGACTTCCTTGTTCGAACCCGAGTTTATCCTGGCCCCGACGGATTCGATCTCATTTACTATCTGTTCCGCCCCGCGCGTCTTTGTGCCCTTCAGCATCGTCTGCTGGAGGAGCCTGGATATCCCGGCCTCACTGTCGCTCTCGAATTTCGCTCCCATCCCGACGATAAGCTCCACGGCCACCACGTCGCTCGCCTGCGACTCCTTGACCAGGAGCGTGAGCCCGTTCGCGAATACCTTCTTGACGACGCCGTCCGTGTTCTTGGCGGAGGCGGCTTCGGAACAAGGCGCCAGCATCACCGAGAAACACAGGACTCCGAGCATCACGAGAATCGAAACGACTGCGAGGGCCGACCCGCGATAAGTCTGAGCGGCCTTCCGTCTTCTCCCGAGCGCCTCGAGCCCGGCACCAATTGCGATTGGTCTTCTGCTTCTCATATTCTCCTCCAGCGGCTACTTGTCAGAGTCTTTCTTGGGCAGAACCATACCGGCGGCATAATGCTTGCCGGACGTGTACTTCTTGAGGACGTCCTGGACCATCTTCGGGGTCACCTCATCCAGATGCTTCGAATATTCGAGGAAGTTCTCGAGCCTTCCCCTCACGCACGCTTCACCAATCTGGGTCGCCTTGCCGTCCGTCGTTTCCGTGGCATAGGCTATCGACGTTCGCAGAAGTGCTTTCGCTTTCTCGAGCTCGGACTGAGAAGGCGCCGCGGCGGTTACCTTCGCAATCTCCGCTGTCAACGCGGCGCGGACGCTGTCCTCTTTGCCCGGCGCAAACGTCACTTCGAACCCCAAGACACCCTTCCTGACTAGCTGCCACGACCAGGCCGTCGCCGTACTGGCCAGTTTCCCCTTCTCAACCAGGCTCTGATAGATGCGCGAGCTTCTGCCCTCGCCCAGGATTGCCGCCGCCACCTCCAGCGTGGCGTACTCCTTGAGATTCGCCATGCCGTCCGTTGGGTAGCCCAGCATCAAGTAACCCTGATTAATGTCTCTGTACTCGACACCAATCTTGTCTTCGGTGAGCTCCTTGACCTCGAACTCCGGAAAGGATGCCTTGCCGGGCCTGGCGTTCTCGAAGTGCTTACCTATCGCCTCGACTATGTCCGAGGAGTTCACATCGCCCGTCACCACCACGGTCAGGTTCCCGGCCCGGTATCTCTCGGTGATGTAATCGACGAAAGTCTGGCGGCTGATGCCGTCCAGCGAGCTGAATGTCCCGAGCACCGGCTCCTGATATGGTGTGCCCGCGGCAAACTGCTTCTGAAACACGACAAAGACCAGGCTGGCCGGAGTGTCCTCCTTGCGCCTTATCTCGGCCTTCACGACGTCTCTTTCTTTCTCGATTTCCTCCGGCTCGAGTGCCGGGTTCATGATGGCGTCCGAAAGAACGTCAAGCGCCACCAGGTAGTTGTCGCTCGGAATCGTCACGTAATAGTGAGTGTATTCCACGCTCGTCCCGGCGTTGTTGATCCCGCCGAGACCCTTGATGACTTTATCCATCTCGCCTTTCGGGTGACTCGGTGTGCCCTTGAAGAACATGTGCTCAAAGAAATGTGACACCCCACCCTGCTCTGCCGTCTCACAGGCGCGCCCCGTGTTGACCCAAACGTCCACGGTCACGATGGGAGCGGAGTGCGACTCCTTGATCAGGGCCGTGACCCCGTTCGAGTATGTCACCTTGAGGAGAGGCGTCACCGGACCGGCAACACCCTTGCCAAGCTCTTCGACGGTGTAGGTCAGGGCGGCTTCCGGGCCGGCCGCCGGCGCCGCCAGAGACCCCATGAGGACCGCAAAAACTGCCAGCATCTGCACTGAGCGCATACGACGCATACGAAACTCCTTCCCTTACAGGTCCAAGCCTGGGCCAATATCGCCCCACGAGTCTATGAAGTGCCATCGCCTATGTCAAGATTTATCACATCGTTAAGGGCTTTCGAGAAGCCAGGCGAAACCTGCCGCCGATGCCCCTTTACGACCTCTCCCCGCGCCCCTGAGGCTAAAGCACAGCGACGTCTGTGCCGAATATGACTACGGGGGTTATTCTCCGACCGAGGCACCGGGGCGTCCCGAACCCCAGTATGTCATACGCCCCACGGTCCCGCGTGTTTCGCCGAACGCACGCTTGTTGCGGTTTGGCGAACATGCGCTTCGCGCGCTCCGACGAACAAACGTGTCATGCGTTTCGCCGGACGCACGCTTCGCTGGAAGGAGGCCTGAGAGTGAGCAGGCATGGCCTTTCAAGCCCCGTACGACCGACCTCTCGTGCGCAGGATGCCGGAGGCTCCAGCGCAGCGCCCCGGCTCGCCGCACAAGCCCTACACAGCTTCGTTCTGGTCACGCTCTTCGCGCTCCCGGCGTTTCTTGTTCTCGCGCTCTCCTATTCCGTTGGGACGTGCGACGCGGAGGGTTCAGCGGCGACGTACGCCGTGCAGCGATCCGCCGGGCTGAATCAACAGGTCGATATGCAATCCACGAGCGGCGTCCCTCCGGCGCCGGCGGGGGGTCCTCTACCGGCGCAGATACAGTCGACGCCTTCACAGACACTCGTTCTGGCTTCCCTTGACGTAGCGCCAGCGGCCGGACCGTTTCTTCTCGCGACGGTCGCGTATGGGTGGGACTATCCGGGCCTGGGCGGTGCGAAGCCCGTTTCGAAAACGGATCAGAACGCCAGGCAAAGGTGGTACAACAGCATCTTCACTCAGCAGCAGCTCATTTCTCAGCAGGTCCACGAAATGAGAGTGAAGCTCGGGCAGAACCTCCTCACCACCGATGAATTCCTGGACACGGTGACCTCGCTGGTCGAGAGAGTTGACCGGCTCTACGCTCACTGGAAGCGAGTCGGCGCGAGGTCGCTCAGCGCCGGGCCACTCGCCGGACCATCCGCCGCCTCGGCTGACGCCGCATTCAGGGCCGCACTCAGCGCCGCTTCATTCGGCTCCTCACCCGGGGCCTCACTCAGCACCTCACTTGGCTCCGCCTCATACACCGACCCGGCCGCCTTCAACACGAATCTCGCTTCGCCGTCCCCGGCCGACACCGCGGCTGCCTTAGGAACGCAGAAGACACCTCAGCCGGCGATGGCTTCGAGAAGAGACGCCGCCGTCGGCAAGTCCCTCAACTATCTCAAGCTCTCCCTGCTTAACTTGTTCCTCGGCTATTGCGACTCCAACGGCAGTCAGATCGCAGACGCGGACGAGCAGGAGATGCTGTCCAGACTCTGGCGAACCAGATCGATCGCATTCGTGAGGGAAATGGAACAACAGGCCAGGTAGGCGATCTGGTGGAGCTGACGGGGATCGAACCCGTGACCCCTTGACTGCCAGTCAAGTACTCTCCCAACTGAGCTACAGCCCCACCCTAGTCATAAGCGCTTCTTCGCGCCCGGTCGCGCAGGCGCACGGCCAAGACAGCGTGCCGCCAAGACGGCGCGAACACCGTCAGGACGCAGGCACACCGGGCCAGCCGGCAGGCTAACCGCTAGGACGGCCAAAACCCGGGCCGCTGAGCAAGCGTTTGCTAGCAGAGCCAGATTCTAACCCGAATCTGCACGCCCGTCAATGACCGTTCGGGTGCCTTCTGTCTTGCCGCAGCAGGTGTGGATCCCAATTAGCAGAAGATACCGTTACCGAACTGTTCCTCGAAGAGATTCCTACTGCTTCTTGCGGCGCGAGTTAGAAGGGAGCGAAGCCTCCCTCAGACGTCGCTTCGAGCTTACGCAGGGAAATGGACCTTATCTTCGAAACGGGCACCGTCAATTCGCTTGTTTCTCCCATTTTGAAATGGAGAACAGACGAGAATGATTGACCGTAATCACACATCAGGGCCTTCTGAAACCGGAAGCTACGACCACTCAGGTCTGTGACCGTTGCAGAAAAGGGGGTCTCCTTCACCTGGAAAAACTCAAAGGTGGGCTGCGAAATCACCGATCCGTTGAATACGATCCCGCGAGTCCGGCTGAGACGTGCCGAGAACGCGGACTTGCCAACGGGGCCGAGATCTTCGTCCCCCTCCACTCTTCCGAATAGGCGGCCCAAGCCTAGGGTAAGCCCCACACGCTCGGGATGCCGCAGGATCCGTCCGTCCGAAGCGTCAAGGCATCTGTCGCAAGTCTCAAGACGGGTTAAGGTCCGATTATCTCGTTGAGACCCTCTACGACTTGCGCCATCTCTTCTGCGCCAGCTCTTCCGATCCGCTTGCCAACCCTCTCCACGGCCAACGTCCTGATCTGACTGATCTTCACCCATGACCGCTTCGGCAAACCCCTGGACTCCAATTCAAGAGTCAGCGGAAAACCTGCCCGCTGAGCCTGGCTAGTGATCGCCACCGCTATCACCGTACCCGACCGCTCGTTGAACACATCCTGACTCAAAATCAAAACCGGCCGTTGCCCCGCCTGCTCACTGCCGCGAACAGGGTTCAGGTCAGCCCAACGAATCTCTCCCCTCAGTACTCCGGCCATCGCCCCAACTCCCCAGAAAACCCCTCCTCGGCCAGTGCCTTCTCGAACTCCCGATCCAGCTTGCAGCACTCTCGAGCCAGCC
>JAZDPI010000116.1:0-5806 GCA_043797775.1 Candidatus Eiseniibacteriota bacterium | reverse complement strand
GTAGCCATCCCACGCAACCACACGATACTCACGGTAGGAGGTATCAAAACGAACCGGCGGCAACGGCTGAAGATGAGGACGTTCCCGCTCAAATCGCTCAGCCACCACTTCCTTCACCGTACCGTGAAGGCGACGATCCGCGGAACCTGTCAACGATTTTGAGACACTGGCCATGGACATTTACTGTACCACCTTCTTTGACAAAGACCCCCTCATGAGGTCCATGCTGCTCATGTCGGGGGGTACCTCCGGGTCATCCGCCGTTGAGATCGTTGATCCTGGGGCCTCCCAGCGCGCCGCTTTTCCCACCGGAGGGTTGATCCACACCACTGCCGGCACTTCCGGAGGTGACGGCGGCCGCTTCACGAACCTCTCGGGGTGCAGCGCATAGGCCACGTCCAGCGTCTTCTGTCGTGCCGCTCTTACCTCGCCTGCCCGGCCGTAGTGCACCGCTTCCGGCGTCATCATACCTATACCCGAGTGACGATGCTCTGTGTTGTACCAGGTGAACAAGCCTCGACAGAATTCCCTGCCGTCCTGTTCCGAAGCGAAACGCTCGGGAAACTCAGGCCGGTACTTCAAGGTCTTCAACTGCGACTCCGAATACGGATTGTCGTTCGACACGTGAGGCCGGGACAGAGACCTCGTGATCGCCAGATCCGCCAACAGCAGTGCCACAGGCTTGCTCGTCATGGACGGACCGCGATCAGAGTGGATGGTGAGACGATCACGCATTATCCCCTGCCGCTCACACGTCTCCTCGATGAAGAGCCTCGCCAGACCGGCGCTCTCCTCCCTCGCCAGAAGCCACCCGGGTACATAACGGCTGAAGATGTCAAGGATCACGTACAGATAGAAATAGGTCCACTTAGCCGGACCGAGGAGCTTCGTGATGTCCCAGCTCCACACCTGGTTGGGAGCCGTTGCCAACAACTCAGGCTTACGGTATACCGGGTGTCGCAGCTGATCGCGCCGCTCTCTCACCTCGGCGCTATCCGCGAGGATGCGGTACATGGTCCGCTCAGAACAAAGGTAGAGACCCTCGTCAAGCAAGCTGGCGTAAACTTGGCCGGGTGCGCAGTCTACGAAACGTGGCTCATGAAGCACCGTCATAACCTCCTCACGCTCCTCCACGGAAAGGGCACGGGATGGTCTCGCACGAAGCCCTCGCTCCGGCCGAGGCCGCTGATGACGATAATACGTGGCTCGTGCCAACCCCAGCGCTGCGCATATCCGAGCCACTCCCAGTCGAGATCCAACCTCACTCACGGCCTGCATCAGCTCTTCCCTTCGGTCTCCGGAAGAGCTATTCCCAGCACCTCCGAGACTTTTTTTTGGAGCTCAACCAAAGCCTCGGCACGCTCAGCGCGTGCCCGCCACCGCCGTACCTCACGCTCCAGCTCCGCTATCCGACGGTCCCGACCGTCCCTTTCCACAACCCTCGGCCCACGCCTCTTCGCAGACAACCCCGCTATCTCCCCTCGCTCACGCGCCGCACGCCACGTCCTCAAATGAGAGGAGTACAAACCCTCCCTGCGCAACAACGCCCCAAGCTCACCAAGACGAACACAACCGTCCGCCTCCCTCAGCACCCGCCGCTTGTACTCCACGCTAAACCGCCGACGCTGAGCCTTCTCTGCCACTTCCACCTCCGGTATCACGAGTCCTGTTCCCACCGTTTCCATAACAGCCTCTCCTCCCACGCCCTCTACACTAAATTATACACCCCCCAGTGTCTCACTCATGTTGGCAGAGAGGGGGGCCGCCCGGATTGCAGCGGCCAGCCCACGCTCCATTTGAGCTGGGGAGCGATAAAGTCTCTGTTCAAGTAGCCTGGAATGCCCGGAAACGACTCTTCCTGCCCGCGTTCCACTGACTTCTATCGCCGACGATGACAACTCTGCGCCAGAGCCGCACTATATGCGCATGCAGAAAGCCCTGACATCGTCAGGCGGCGGGCCAGGTTTCTTGCCGAGTACGGGGCGGGGTCTTTCTCTTGACAGACTCGTTTTCTTGGGTGATACTAAGTCTCAGAAGTGGAAGACAAGGAACTGGCGTGAGGCTCAACCAGACAAGGGAATGGTTCAACTGAGATGGCGACATTGATATGAAAACGCACCGCCTAATGCTGTTTCTATCACTTGCTGCATTCGCTGTCTGTTGCGGACAATCTCTCTTGATCGCCGGCGAGAAGGATGGACATATTCCGTACTCATCCATGGTTGATGATCTTAGGCGGGATTTAAAGCCCCGCAAGCTGGAGACGACCCCTCTTTTTTTCTGCGGAAGTTCTTTGAACAACCATATCATATGGATGAACACAGAGTTTAGAAGGATGCGGGGGGGCCTGTCGGGAGGGCTCATGCCTCATGTTCCGCAGCTGCCGGAAATCCCTGACTTCAGCAGATCGATACCGTCCGCGGAAGATCTGTGGATGGCGCAGAAGATGCAGAGTGACTTTCTTAGGGTAAGCCCCCTCGTTCTCTCCACCGCGGGAGTCGCTGCGGGAGGTGCCGGCGCGCTTGACCTGGCACGTCTGGGAATATCCTACTATGCGACAGCATTCCCCGGAGAAAACCCGGGAGTACGAGAGTTGAGCTCATCGCTCCGCTTAGCAAAGCTTGGGGTGGATGTCCTGGATTATGATATCCTTGGGGTCACGACGGGATTATACGGCCTCGGGGCTTCGGCGATCGGAAATAGCCAATTTGATCAGCTCAGTGATCCTGTTTGGGCGCAGGCTCAAATAGGCTACTCGACCCAGGGAGTGGATCTCAACGGGGCTTTCGCGGCCCAGGGAGTCCAGAATATCATCACCGCTTATGAGTATGACCCTATGAAACTCCCTACTTTCCTCAAAGTCGGACTGCCCGAAGACTTCGGCGGTACGCAAGTGAGAATCACTGAAACACGCCAGACGACTCGTCAGAGAAACCTCAGGGTCAACGAAAGGATCTCGCCCGCATCTTCTGCCAGGGCAATATCGTTCGATTCGAATCTCCATCATGGTTCGCACTTGAACTTGCCCCTTGGTCCATACGAGTTCCTTCGAGGCACTAGCAACGCGTTGCGTATTGATCGCATCGCAACCTTCACCCCGATTTCAGATACTTTTTCTCCTCGTTCGCGTTTCAGTTCAAACTCAAGGCCGGGAAACACCGCATTCGGCCGCCACCTTGCCAGACAAAGTCGAATAACGTCTCCGATCGTCTCGAATACTGCCTTCGGGAACCTGTTGGCAACACAATACCCCCTTACAAGCCCAATTCTGTCAAGTTCCGCACTGGGAAACATGTTCGCACATCGATTGCCGACGCTCGCTCCGCCTACGACTCTCTCACTTCCCCCACCGACCTTCGGATTCAACACCTACTTCGCACCGCGGATCATATTCATCCCGACGATGCCGATGCCGAGGCCGATGCCGGTAACAAATTACAGCATCGGGCGACGATGATCCGGTGCCAGGACTTCTTGCTGGAGGTAACATCCATGAGAAAACCCACGTTCCCTTCTCTCACGAGTATCATACTGATCCTGATGCTTCTCCCCTGTGGCGGAATGGCCGAGAACGGGCGCGATGGCGCCAGAGAAATTGTGCTGGCACCTGGCGTATCGGCTTCACAGCTCGGCGTAGTCAAACAGGTAATGATATCTTTCAGCGGGATTAACCCCCTTCAGACGAGGATCTTTGAGGACTTTCTGGCCCATGAGCTGATGAATCTGGGGATCGAAGTTGTCGAACGGGGCAAGGTTGAAAACGTTATCGCGGAACAAGTCGCCGCGCACGAGGAAGAATCTCGGGCAGGAACGCCGAAGTCACACTTCATCAATGCTGTGCAGGTGGGAAGACTCATTGGCGCCGACACGATCATAATCGGCACGCTCATCGACACGATTCTCCAGTTCGGCAGTGCGGGTGACTCAAAAAACTATGCGTCAGGACAGAAGCTCCAGTGCCTCATGACCTCGGCCCAATTTGTCAGCGTAGCTTCGGAGAAGATTCTCGTGTCTTTCTCGTTTGATTACGAGGAGGGGCGTAGCTTGAAGGATGCGGCACGCGATATCGCGACGGGCTTTGGAGACAGGACAGGAAGGTGAGTCGCCTCGGGAGGTAGTTTTCGTACATCACCGGGTTCTTGGTAATCCCTTGAAGCAATCGTTTACAGCAAGCCGGACTTCTCCCTCCATTGATGATAATGCCCTGTAAGAAGCAGAGCCCAGTGCCTCAGAAGCAGCTTGGGCTGCCATCGCTGATCCTCCGAAGGTGAACGCAGAGAACAGGACACCTATTCCTGCTACACATCCCTGACACCCACGAACTGCTGCTCCTTTTGCCCCTCCCTTTTCGCTCTTGTGATAGCGATCGCACCAGAGTGTCAAACCGTGCGTTGTCTCCACGAAGCGGGCGTCGAACCGTATCTTATTGATATCGCTGATATCGACTACCGTGAAATAGACCAGTCCATCAACGCCAAGAATCTCTCCCAGTTTTGTCGGTGGTTGTTCATATATCTGCAAGGGGTCTCTCAGGTTGTTTCTCTCGAGCAAAGACTGCATCTCTTCAACCCCCAGAAGAGTGTAACCTCTGCTCTGAGTCGCATTGTAGAGAGGCCCGAAAAACGTACCATAAATCTCTCTGTCTGATGGCTTGGCTCCGCCTCCGACTTCATAACTTCGCAGGCATTCATATGTGAGACGCACTTCAATCGGGAGTACAGCGACACGTCCCGCCGGCAACAGTGTTCTATCCTGTATCTGGTAACCCGTCCTCCCCAATCCCTTGCCCCTGGGCGAGAGCGAGCATGAACACAAAACCAACCCTGCCGAGAGAATCAGTAAGGCCCCCAGCCTCCAGAATCGCTTCTTCATGATCTCTACTCCTCTGTGATTATTCTCCGACTTCATTTGTGAAGTCCACTACCAGTTTGTCTGCCAGCACGGTTACTGCTTCTCTAATGACATCACTCTTGTTTACGAGAATCATGTATTCATTCGCACGGCCAGACACGGAAACATGATAGACTCTTGAAAGAATCAACCTGTGTCCTGGGACTTCGTAAGCCTGCATCCTGCAGGACATGCGGCAGGTCATGGTCCCTCTCTGCCCTACATGACCTGATAGATTGATGCCAATCATGCTTAACGGTGACAGGCAGGCCCCTATTATTGCCTGAGCCGGATCTACCCCCGGCCTTAAAGAGAGCTTGAAAAGCTCACCCTTTAGTATGATTGCCTTCCCGCTCTCGGCGAACTCCTCAACGTCTCTCACGACAAACCCACCCTTCCGACGCAACTTCTCAATCATCAGGGCGTGCAACGATAAAGCCACGTCGTTCGTCACAAGCCCGGCGCAGGAGAACGGAGACACATACAAGTAGTCCGGTGCATGATATCCCGGCTCCGGATGAACATCCGTGCCCGCACAGCCGGCCAGACAAAGAGCCATGATTAGGAACGCCGACACCCAAGAGGTGCCCTTCCCGTTAGACCCTTCGTGGACCACCATTCGGTATTCCCTCACTCCCACGATATGCTGCTACAAGGCAGAGGAAATCTTCTGACTGTCTCGAGACAAGTGACTTATGAAGTCCTGAAACAGGTCACGAATCACTCTGTCGGTGAGATTCCTCCTCGGAGAGTACCATGCCTTAACTTTTTTCACGTGTTTCTCTTCCCTATATGTTGCTATTTCGTGACCGGTCTTCGGGTTTATCACATGAAATACCAGGCTAATATCGACGATTTTTCTTCCATCCGGCACGAACAAGAGAGGAATGACAAACAGTGCCTCGTTGTACCCCAG
>JAZDPI010000104.1:0-14640 GCA_043797775.1 Candidatus Eiseniibacteriota bacterium | reverse complement strand
CGGCGCCGGCATCAGGACTATCGTAGACAAGAAGCTGTCGTTTGTTTACACGTCCGATTTTCGAAGGGACGCGCTGGCTCGGCTTGTGGAAAGGGCGATTGCGCTTGCGCATGAGGCCTCTCCGGATGAGTTCAACAAGCTCCCTTCCGAGAAACCCAGGAAGGTCGTGATGGAGATATTCGATTCCGAGCTGAGATCGATATCTCTCAAGAGGAAGATAGCACTCATCAGAGACATCGAGGCGGCAGCGCTTGCGCACGACGCTCTGATTAAGAGGTCCGACGGCGCCCAGTACAACGAGTTCTATGGGACCACGGAGATCGCCAACAGTCACGGGCTTTTGTATTCGTTCGATTCCAGCAACTGCACCGCCTCCGTGGGGGCTGTGGCGGAAAAGGACGGCAAGATGGAAGCAGGCTACGCGCAGTGGAGCAGCCCCTATTTTAAGCGTCTTCCGCCCCCGCCCGTTCTCGGAAGGAAGGCCGCACATGAAGCCGTCAGGCTTCTCGGCGCAAAGCCTGTTCCGACGCAGAAGGCACCGGTTGTCTTCGACCCGGAATTGGGCTTCGCCCTGCTGGCTGCCCTTGGGCAGGCGCTCAACGGTGAGGAAGTGAACAAGGGTACGTCCTACATGGCAGACAAGATAGGGCAGAGGATAGGCTCCGACCTGGTGACGATACACGACAACGGAAGACTAGCGCAGGGATCCGTAAGCCGGCCCGTGGACGCGGAAGGGGTCAGTACCTCCGACCTGGTGCTCGTCGAGAAGGGCATTCTCAAGAGCTTCATCTACGACTATCGCTCCGCACTGAAGGCCGGCAAGAAGCCGACCGGGAACGCCGTCCGTGGGGGCTACAGCAACCTTCCCGGCGTGGGATTCAGCAATCACTACATGGAGAAGGGAGCATCCAAGTCGGAGGACATAATCAAGAGCACGCAGAGCGGGTTCTATGCGACGAGACTCTCCGGGTGGTGGCTCGGCCTCAGTCCGGCCAACCCGGAGTTTTCAAGCGCCGCCAGCGGGTTGTGGATCAGGAACGGTGAGCTTGCAGAACCGGTTTCCGGCGTCACCATCGGTTCCACGATCCCCGATATGCTTGCCGGAATAGACGCCCTGGGTGACGATCTGGTGTTCAGTGGTGCAACCCGGTGCCCGACCTTCAGGGTCAGGGAGATGTCCATTTCCGGCGTTTCGGACGCCGGGTAGCCGGGGCGAGCCACAGTGACGTCGAGACGAAATGATCAGAGACGAGGTGATTGATGGAATCGTCCAGTCTTATTCAGGCCGGTCTCGGTGACACGCTTTTGGCATTTGGGAAGCTTCTCGTTGCACTTGCGTGTGGTGCTGCCATCGGATGGGAACGGGAGATGCACGACAAGGCTGCGGGCTTGAGGACGCACATGCTTGTGTCTGCGGGCTCGTGCCTTTTTGTCATAGTGGGGATGCGAATAGAATCCAGGTTCCCGGGGACGGACCTCCTGCGGATAGTCCAGGGAGCGATCATGGGCATGGGGTTTCTTGCTGGCGGCGTGATCTTCCGAGAAGGTGCTTCCGTTCGCGGTCTCACGACCGCCGCCGGGCTGTGGATGCTTGCCGCGATAGGTCTCGCCGTGGGCCTCGGAGATTTTCTGTTGGCCTTCGTCGCAACCCTTCTCAGTTTCGTGACAATCTCCGTGCTCGGCAGGATCGAGAGGAAGGCGAAAGTGAGAGTGGCGAGGGACGACTGAGTCTCGCTGCTAGAAGAACACCAGGGTCACCAGGGCAAACAGCGGAACCAGTATTGCCACGGACCAGAGCATGAAGCCGAAGAAGCTCGGCATCTTCACACCACTCTCCTCTGCGATGGAGCGCACCATGAAGTTGGGGGCATTGCCGATGTAAGTGTTTGCCCCGAAGAAAACCGCTCCTGCAGAAATCCCCTTGAGAAACGCCGCAAATTCCGCACCCCCTCCATGGTAATTCACTCCGCGCAGGATATCGGTCACGTACGCTTCCGGTATCTGGAGCCTCCCCAGTGCAAGATTGAAGAACGTCAGGTAGGTCGGTGCGTTGTCAAGAAAGCTCGAAAGTATCCCTGTGATCCAGAAGTAATGCGCGGGCTCCCTGACGGCGTCTATTATGAAGGCCATCGGCCCATTCTCGCCGGCCTTCAGCATGGCCAGCAGGGGGACTATCGCCATGAAGATCCCGGCAAAGAGATACGCGACCTCCTTTATGGGACCCCACGTGAAGCTGTTGTCCTCTCGCGTCTTCTTCCTGGTTGTTACTAGTGAGAGAACTCCCATCAGAAGAATCAAGACGTCCCTTGCCGTGTTCTGGATCTCGACGTGGACTCCCAAAACGTTGAAGGAGCCCGCATCGTGCCACGTTCCGGAAAGCAGGACCGCGCCCAGAATGCCGGCCAGGAAGATAAAATTGTGTGCTCCTTCAAGTCGTATGCGCTCTTTCGGGCCCGTCTCGGCGCCCCCGGGATCTCTCGCCGCGGGCGCCAGCCGCTTCGCCTCTCTGCGGCAGAGCGCAGTGTCGATGAGATAGAAAATCACGAGAAGCGCACACGACACCAGAAGCATGTGAGGAAGGATGTTCATGGTCCAGAAGAAGGGTACGCCGTGGAGGAAGCCGAGGAAGAGGGGAGGATCCCCGAGGGGGGTCAGCGCACCTCCCACGTTGGCGACAAGAAAGATGAAAAAGATAATCACGTGCTTCTTGTGTTTCCTGGCCGCGTTCGCTCTCAGAACAGGCCTTATCAGGAGCATTGCCGCCCCGGTTGTTCCCATCCAGGAGGCGAGAGCGGTTCCGATGGCAAGAAGCACGGTGTTGACACCCGGAGTGCCCGCCAGGGTACCTCTCAGCAAGATCCCACCCGAGACCGTGAAAAGCCCCCAGAGAAGGATTATGAACGGAATGTAGTCGATGAGATAGATGTGGGCTATCTCGTAGAAGGCGGCTCCCTTGAAAACGAAAAGAAACGGCACGGCCAGGGCAGCGGCCCAGAACAACGACACCTTTGGGTAGTGGTGGTGCCAGAAACGCGGGGCCAGAAGCGGGAAAAGCGCGATCGAGAGGAGAATCCCGGCGAAGGGAAGAGCGCTCCACAGCGGGAGAAGAGCTCCCAGGTGGATTCTCTCCGCTTCGACGTCCCCGTTGTGAGCACCGGCCGACACACTGTCCACTCGGGCCGCGCCCTCACCCGGAGCAGCCTCACCAGCCACGACACCTTCGTCACCGGATGCGGTGTCGCCCGAGACAGCGTCGCTGGCCGCAATCTCATCGGCCGCGTGGGTCTCGTAGGCCCAGAGCTCCGCCCCGGGGGCGGTCCACGCAAAGAGAATCAGCGCTGAGAGTATCGTGAGCGCGAACAGCGACGGTCTGGGAAACGGCCGGTAAGCGCGAAACCTGGGCTTCACCTTTTCCTCCTGAGCTCCACCTGGCTCCAGGCGTCAAGTCGCTTCATGATCAGCAACAGACGACACAGATAGAAAATTATAGCCTCAGCCCGTACCTCTCACAAGGAAAACCGCAGAGGCTGGAGCTTGTGCCCGGCAGAGTACCGGCTGCGGGTGAGGACAGTGCGACACAACCCGACACGTCGCGGTCAATTGCCACGAAATCCGTTGACGCGGCGCGCCGCAAGTGCTATTATTAGCCGAAGATCCAGAGGCGGCGCCCACGGTCTTGCGGTGGATTCGGCGAAAAACTGCCGGGGGAAAGTGACGTGCCGGGTCATTTTCGGTGGTCATCTGAACGAGGCCTTTTTCTTGTCCCGGAGCTGTATGTTTTCGGACGGAGGAAACCCCACATGAGAACTCACTACATCGTGCTTCTGGTTGCCGCTTTCGCGCTTGCGCTCGTTGCGGCTCCCGTCGACGCGCTCGTTGTCAAGAAGGACCTTCCCCATCTCTCCCAGGATGCTCACAGCGTTGTTCTGGGCCGCGTTGTTTCCATGGAATCCCGATGGGACGACGAGATAATCAACACTTACGTCACCGTGCGCGTGCGTGAGCACGTGAAGGGCGCGCCTGTGGCCAATGAGGTAATCGTCCGCGTAGCTGGCGGCGAGGTCGGCGACATGGGCCTCTACGTGTCTGACGCACCGTGGTTTGAGCCCGGCGAAGAGGTCATGGTGTTCCTCGCACGCGAGCTCAAAGGCGCCTACTCGGTCGAGGGAGAGTATCAGGGCAAATTCAGCGTCAAGAACGGGACGATTGAGGAGCTCGACCTGCCTGTCGGTGAGGTGGTGAACGTCGTCAAAGCTTACAAGCCTCACAAAGCCAAGCCCATTCCCACCTGCTACAAGCTGTGCGGCTACACGTGGAAGACAAACGGCTCTTATTCCAATGGGAAGTGGGGTCCCGGCAACCAGGGCTGGTCCATAAACAACAATAGCCAGGACGGCCTGTCCGATTCTCAGGTGGGCACCGCCTTCAGAAACGCCACGGGTGCGTGGGATGCCGCGGGCGCATGCTGGGCCTTCGGGCAGAATGCCGGCACCATTACTCACGACAACATCACGGGAGCCGTTCAGAACTACGTCAACATGAGTACGTTCGGCTCAACCGGAAGCTCCGTCGCAACCACCTACAACTGGTATCTGAGAAGCGACAAGAAGAGCATCATCGAGACCGATCTTGTGTTCAACGACGCGTGGCTCTGGGGCTACGAGGCGTGCGGCTCGTCCAATGCATTTGACCTTCAGGAAGTGGCCACTCACGAGTTCGGCCACTGGCTTTGCGTTGCCGACCTGTACGGTTCCGGTGACGTTGAAAAGACCATGTACGGCTACGTGGATTACGGCGAATGCTACAAGAGAACACTCCACCAATGTGATATCGACGCCATAAAGGCCATCTACGGCACCTGTGCCGCCAGTGCGGCGCCGGTCGCAATGGAAAGGACCGAGGGCGGCAGAGCGAGCCTGGGCGAGGTGTTCTATTCGGTCACTCAGGCGGGCCCCGTGACAGTCAGAGTGTTCGATATCGCCGGGCGGCTGATGAAGGTTCTAGTGAACGAGCCTCAGGCCGCCGGCACCTACAGGACCATTTGGGACGGTACGACCCAGGGAGGCGGGAGAGCGGCGGCGGGCGTTTACTTCTACATGGTGGAGACGCCCGGTTCGAGGTGGTCAAACAAGCTGATCATTCTTAAGTAGGCAGGGACCGAAGACCCTCAGGCACGGAAGGCGTCTTCAGGGTGCACGCGCCGCGCGCGTCGCCCCGGGTGTTGCGCCTGACCACGCCGGGGACATCTTCAAGAACCGTACCTAGCACTGTGGGGGGAGGACCCCTTGGTCCTTCCCCCGTTCTTGTTTTGCGGCCCGTGGCGATGTCACGGCAGCGCAGAAAGAGGTTGACATGGCCGTCTGGCTGCGATATCTTTCCTATCGATATCATACGATAAGTAGGAAAGAATGGGGTCCTCCGTCTGTTTCACGTAACCTCACTGTTATCCAAGGGTTAGTCGTGGTGGTTCTTGCGAACTCCGTGGCGCAACCCGAGTACCCTGGAACCGCTCGGACAGCGGACGACCCCATCCGCCTGAGGGGGAAAGCGCTTTGAGGAAAGGCACGACCCGTAGGAGAGACATCGCCTCGAGGAGGGCAACATGCTCCGGATTTCTACGAAGGGACGTTACGCATCCAGGGTTCTCATGGACCTTGCCCTGAACCGTGAAAAGGGTTTCGTTCTTCTGAAGGACATCGCAGAGAGGCAGGGCATCTCGGTGGGCTATCTGGAACAAATCATCGGGCCTCTCAAGGCTTCGGGGTTGGTGAAGTCCAATCGAGGTTCTCACGGAGGCTATCGCCTTTCGAGAGAACCGGCGAGCGTGACGCTCAGGGAAGTGTTGACGGCCGAAGAGGGCGAGCTCTCGCTTGTCGAATGCGCCGGCACACCCGCCGTGTGTGAGAGGTCAGGCTTTTGTGCGACTCGCGAAGTCTGGAAGAGGATCAGTGATGAGCTGGAGCGATCGCTGGAATCGGTCACGATTCAGGAATTGGCCGACACGCACAAGAAGAAACTACAACGTCAGCAGGCACCTGAGCCGCTCACGTACAGTATCTGAGTCGCGTAGTGCTGCGAATCCCCCTTTCGCCCGCCTGAGTCGAGTCAAGCCCGGCCGTCTGAGTCATCTGTGCGCCAAAGTTTCGTTGGCAGAGAGGAGAGGTGCAACATGGTCAAGTTTGCCAGTGTGAGAGAGAGTGAGATCTCGAGCGCGATCGTCGCAGATTTCTGCGAGAAACTGCTCGCCTGTGCTGAAAGCGACTGCGTGGTGGTTGGAGCCGGCCCGGCGGGGCTGATGGCCGCAAGGGAGCTCGCGAGAGCAGGTTTCAAGGTCGTTCTCGTGGAGGCCAATAACTACCTTGGCGGCGGATTCTGGATCGGAGGCTACCTGATGAACGGGGTCTCCGTGCGAGAACCGGCGAACGAGATACTCGATGAGATTGGGGTCCCGTATCGCAAGGTGCAGCAGGGGCTCTTCCTGGCGAGCGGGCCGCACGCCTGCTCCCGGCTGGTGGCATCGACCCTCGACGCCGGCGTCAGGGTGCTGAGCATGACCAAGTTCGACGACGTGGTGCTGCGAGAAGGAAATCGAGTAGCAGGTGTCGTCATCAATTGGACTCCGGTCTCAGCACTTCCAAGGCAGATCACGTGTGTGGATCCCATCGGGCTTGAGGCCCGAGTGGTCATTGACGCCACCGGCCATGATGCTCTGGTCGCCCGTGCCCTGGCAGAGCGAGACATCCTCCGGATGAGTCGATTCGGCGCCATGTGGGTGGAACGCTCCGAGGACCTCGTCGTGGAGAAGACCGCCGAGATTCACCCCGGGCTCATCGTAACAGGCATGGCCGTGGCCACCGTCTTCGGAATTCCCAGGATGGGTCCGACTTTCGGCGGGATGCTGTTCTCCGGGAGAAAAGCGGGCATGTTGGCGGTAGACATACTGCGGCAGGGCGCTCCGCACAGGGCGAGAGGTGGGCTCGCCGGCGAACCCGCGCCGGAGGTGCCGAGAGAAACAGAGGTGCCGAGAGAAGAAGTGTTGGAGCCCGCTGCGAAAAGATAATATAATCTGCCCAGCATCCGACGAGAAAGGAGGCAACGACACAGATGAGGGGGATTATCCGAGTTTCCATTCTTCTACCGTTTGTGATAACCATTCTCTTCTGTTCGTCCTTAGGCTCCGGCGGGAAGGATTCAAGGGACGACACAAAGGCGACCCCCAAGGCAGGGGGACCGACGTACATCGGGGCGGCCAAGTGCAAGATGTGCCACATGCCCTACTTCAAGGCGTGGGGTGAGACCAAACACGCCAAGGCGTTTCAGGCACTGGACGTAGCCAAGAAAGAAGACAAGAACTCCAAGTGTCTGAAGTGCCACACAACGGGCTTCGGTAAGAAGGCCTACGAGGACGGGAAGACAACTCCGGAGCTCAAGAATGTGCAGTGTGAGGCCTGTCATGGCCCGGGCTCGGACTACGTGAAGACGATGAAGGACCTTGCCAAGGCCAACGCCGCAGGTCTTGTGTATCCCGTGCCGGATAGCGTTTGCACGGGGTGTCATAACAAGGCAAGCCCCACGTTCAAGGGGTTCGATCTCAAGAAGGGCCTGGGGACGGGCGTGCACAGGCTCCAGAAGAAGGGCGGCAAGTAGACGAGAAGATGACCAGGTTCGAGGGGGGAAAACCCGCAGCGAGTGGGGACGAATCCACCTGGACGAGATTCCATCGCTTTCTGAGCTCGTCGAGGTTCGCCCTCTTTCTGTTGCTGACGATAGGCTGTGTCTCCCTGCTCGGGATGTTCGTAATACAGGGCGCACCCTCCGAGCAGTACGGGCTGAGATACGGCAGGTTCTGGGGAGACTTCATCCGTCTGACGGGCATCGGCAATGTCTACCGGGTGTGGTGGTTTGTTCTTCTCGTCTGTCTTCTTGTCGCTAATTTGATTCTGTGTTCCGCAAGAAGAGCGGGGCACAGCCTTCGACAGGCGTTCACCGGGCCCAGGGCCGAAGATCATCCTCTGCTGGGGAGCGCCAAGGCTCGTCCTGTGGGCTTTGAGCCAATCGAGGTGGTCGACAGGCTGAGCCTGGAGCTTAGGCGCAGGGGATACGCTGTGGGCTGCCACGAGCCCGGAGGAGGTCGGACTGGGCAGGAGTGGGGGAAGAGGCGACGACACCGGCACATCCCCGGCCAGCCTCGGCATGTCCAGTTCGTTTTCATTGCGGCACAGAAGGGCTCGATCTCGCGCGTCGGCTTTCTTGTGACTCACCTCGCCGTGATACTCGTGCTCCTGGCAGGAATGGTAGGCGGACTGTTTGGCGTCCGTGCAGAGCGTTCGCTGAGCATCGGAGAGACTTTCGACGCGGAGGAAATATCGCCGTCCGCGGATTTCGGCGTCAGGGTCGACGATTTCGTCATAGAAACCACCCCCGAGGGGAGGATTCGCGACTACAAATCGACGCTGACCGTCGTGGAACAGGGACACGAAGTCTTCACCAAGGTGATAGAGGTGAATCATCCTCTCACACACAAGGGCGTCGGCGTGTATCAGTCGTCGTACGGTGAGGAGCCGGACAGAATCAAGGAAGCGAGGCTCTATCTCGTGGAGGGCGATTCTGTGCTGAGCGTGGTGGACGTTCCGTTCGGCAAGGTCGCAAGAGTCCCGGGAACCGACATGGAGGTCGCGCTGACGGGTTTCGTTCCGGACTTCGTCATGGACTTGAGCACGGGCGTGGTGAGCACGCGTTCCTCCGAACCGAATCTGCCCGCGGTCAGGCTGGAAGTTGTGCGTGACGGAGCAGTTGTGGACGGCGGCTGGGTTCTCCTTCACATGGAATCACACTCCAGTAATCGCGAGCTGTCACGATTCCACTTCGTGGGCTACTACCCCGCCTTTTATACCGGTCTCAGCTTCACCGTCAACAGAGGCATCTCGCTGCTTCTGAGCGCCTTTGTCCTGGCGGGAGTCGGCATCTTCCTCTCGTTTTTCGTTCCCTTCGAGAGAATATGGATCGGAATCGCCCGGGGCCGGCCGACGGGTGCGTTAGTGAGAATAGCCGGAGCGTCGAGCAGGAGTCCGATGGGCATGGAGCGGACGATAGAGTCGTTCCACGCGCTTGCGGCAGGAAAGTGAAGGAGGAATGAGTGAGTGACGTACCGCTTTTCTGGGCTTCGCTCTTCGCATATCTGGGTGCCACGGTGCTTTTTGCCCTGGGCATAGCTGCGTCCCGGAAATGGGTGGGGCGCGCCGCGCTTGTGGTCCTACTGGCGGGGTTCTCTGTTCACACGCTGGCGCTCGTGGTTCGATCGGTCCTGATAGGTCACCCTCCCTTCACTTCAATGTACGAGTATGCGTCCTGCCTGTCGTGGGCGACGGTGCTCTTCTACTTCATCCTTCAGCTTCGGGAGAAGGCGAGAAATCTCGGAGCCTTTGTTGCTCCTCTGGCCTTCGCCGTGATTGTCGTGGCATCACTTTTTCCCAAGGATATGGAGCGGCAGCTTGTTCCGGCGCTCCAGAGTTACTGGCTTCAGATTCACGTCACGCTCGCCGTAGTGGCTGAAGGTGCCTTTGCTGTTGCTTTTGGGAGCAGCGTGATGTATCTACTGAAGGCGCGGGGAACCAGATGGCTTCCGCCGCTCGAAAGCCTGGATGACCTGACGTACAAAGCGATTCTCCTGGGGTATCCGCTTTTTACACTGGGTGCCCTGTTCGCCGGTGCAGTTTGGGCCTGGAAGGCCTGGGGCCGGCCCTGGGGTTGGGATCCCAAGGAAGTGGGATCTCTCGTGGTCTGGCTCATATACTCGGCGTATCTTCATGCGAGGATAACCGCAGGGTGGAGGGGAAAACGCGCGGCCGTGCTCGCTATCCTCGGCTTCGCCGCTGCCGTTTTCACCTTCCTGAGCAATCTTTTCATCGGCGGTCTGCACGCGTACGTGTGACGCCCCACGAAGCGTGACGACTGTTTCGCGAGTCACGCGGCGCCGCACGAACGGAGGGTGCGATGGCGAACGCAAGAGCAATCGCGGGGCTCTTTCTCGTTGCGGTGCTGGCGACGAGCATGAATCCGATTGTGACTACCGTGCTGGGGCAGAGCAGTGAAGATTGTCTGTTGTGCCATGCGCAGACGGGACAGGCTCCTCAGGTGGAGGCTTCGGCTCTCCAGAAGTCCGTTCACAAGGACGTTCCCTGTATCTCGTGCCACTGGAAGGCCGCCGAGCTTCCGCATCCGCAGGCGGTGGTGAGACGGAAGGACGTGCTCGAAGTCTGCGGCGGCTGTCACAATGAAGTCGCGGACGAGCTCCTGAACAGCGCTCACGGCGAGGTTCTGGAGTCTGCGATCGCCGACGCTCCCGTATGCACGGACTGCCACGGAGACCACCTCGTGCTTGGTTCGGGCGACAGCTCTTCCCTCACCTATCACTCTTCCGTCTCGAGGGTGTGCGGCACGTGCCACGCCAAGGGTGACGTCGTCCGGCGATACGGGCTCACGGCGAACGTCGTCAGTACTTACGAGAGAAGCTACCACGGGCGGGCGGCCCGATACGGCTCGATTGCCGTTGCGAACTGCGCGTCGTGCCACGGATATCACGGAATACTACCGTCTGCCGATCCGGAATCGTCCGTCGGTGCCGCCAATCTCGCCGCGACGTGCGGCAAATGTCATCCCGGGGTGAAAGGCGGAATGGCCGGCGGCCGAGTTCACTCGGTGCCCGGGGACAGCAGAAGCGGCATCGTGCGGGTCATCGTGAAGCTGTACGTAATCCTCATCTGTTTCGTGATAGGTGGGATGGTACTGCACAACATCCTCGACTTCGCGAGAATGGCAGGTTCTCGGGCGCTTTCGAGGCGCGTCCACGAAGAGTTGGCGGGGTTTGTGGCCAAGCTTCCGACCGTTGTGTTCGTCGGGAGCTTTGCGCTGCTCACTTACACCGGTTTCGCCCTCAGATTCCCCGATGCCTCGTGGACGGCCCCGCTGAGATTGGCCGACCAGCCGGCGGAAGCGAGGGCCCTCCTGCACAGGATTGCGGCCGGTTTCTTCGTGGCTTTGTGCGTCTATCACGTGTGTTTCGTTCTGTTCTCGAAGCGCGGCAGGGAGAGGGTTCGCGAAGTGAGGCCCCTCGTGGGCGACGTGAAAGAGTTCCTTGCCCTGGCGCTCTATAACGCCGGGCTTTCCAAGGAGCGTCCCGGGCTCGGCAAAATCACCTACATAGACAAGAGTGAATACTGGGCAACCGTGTGGGGCTCCGCCATCATGATAATCACGGGACTCTTCCTCCTGGTCGAGAATGTTACTCTCAAGTATTTTCCTCTCTGGTTCTCCGAGCTGGCGGACGCAATTCACTTCTACGAAGCACTGCTTGCCACAATGGCCTTGTTCATCTGGCACGGGTACTGGTTCCTCTTCGACCCACACGAGAGGAACGTGCGTACGACCAGTAAGGTAGAGCAGAATGTTTCGGCCGCAGACGATGCTTCGTAAGTTCGCGGTATTCCTGATCGGTTTCAGCGCGACTTCCGCGCAGGTCGTACTCCTTCGCGAATTCATAAGCGCCTTCCACGGGAACGAGCTGGTGGTGGGTATTTTTCTTTCGGTCTGGCTTCTCGCCACCGCGATTGGAAGCGGTCTTGTCGGAAGAGGGCTGCTCGGCCTGGCTCGTGGTCCGGCACGCGGGGCTGGGGGGGACGAGTCGGCCGATGCGGGGCACGAGTCGGGACGCGCCGTCACGGAATTCGCCGCAGTCCAGGCGTTCGGCGGGCTGTGCCTGATGTACGCAGTGCTCGGTGTCCTGGTGCCGCCGCCCGCGTTGAAGCCGGCGCCTGGCGAAGTAACCGGTCTCGCGGCGGCCGCACTCACCTCCCTCCTCTTCCTCTTGCCGCTCGGCGTGCTGCAGGGGCTCCTCTTCCCGCTGGGTGCCCGTATGGTTGCGCAGGACGGCAACCGGGGGGCGAGCTACTCCGTCTCGCGAGTCTATCTTCTGGAGGCGGTTGGCGCTGCTGCCGGGGGACTCCTGTTCAGCTTCCTGGTGAGATTCGTGAGCTCGTTCCAGAGCATAGCCGCCCTCTCTGCTCTGAACTTTGTGACTGCCGGAATTCTCTTCGCCGTGGAGGGCCGGCGCGGCTTGAGGGTCATCTGCACGCTTCTCGGTTCGGCGGCGGCAGTCGTGTGCCTTGCTGATCCCGTCACCTACTGGGCGGCGTCCCGCCAGTGGACGGGGTTCGAAGTCCTCTCCGTTCGTCAATCTCGCTACGGAAGCCTGTCGGTTCTCTCCATCGACTCCCAACTCTCCTTCTACCAGGACGGACGCCTGCTTTTCAGCACCGACGATGTTCGGTCGGCCGAGGAGGCGGGACATCTCCCGCTGCTGGAGCATCCTGACCCGAGGCGGGTGCTTCTGATGGGAGGCGGCATGAGCGGCGTGCTCGGTGAGATACTGAAACACGGCTCGGTGGCGCGCGTCGATTACGTGGAACCCAACTTCGAGCTCATTGAGTTGGGCAGGGGATTCCTGCCCCGAACTCAGGCGGCAGTGCTGGAAGACCCGCGGGTGCGTGTCATACTTACGGACGGGAGGCGGTTTCTCCTCAATGCTCGCGAGTCGTACGATGTCGTGTTCATGCAAATCCCGCCGCCTTACACGGCTCAGCTAAACAGGTTCTACACGTTGGAGTTCTTCCGCGTCGTGAGGGACCATCTGAGGCCCGGTGGTGTCTTTGTGTTTTCTGCGCCCGGAGTCGCGGAATACGTCGGGGACGAGTGGAGCGCCTTTCTCAGATCTCTCATCGGCACGGCGCAGGAGGTTTTCGCCGGTTGCCTGATCGTGCCCCTGGAACAGAGCTACGTCGTGTGTTCGAGGGACGGCGGTTCATTCCAGACCGCGGCACCCGACTCGCTCCTCTCGCGTCTGGATCGAAGGAGAATCCAGACGCTCTTCGTGCGCGATTACTTCCTTTACGCGAGACTGTCTCCGGAAAGGCTCCAGTACCTGACGGAACGCACCGCCCGGAGAGGGAGCGAACCGCTCAACACAGACTTGAAACCAATCGGTTACTACTACGACCTCATTCTCTGGAGCGCCGAGCACGAACGTTTCATGATGCGACCGCTTCAGTGGGTGTTCGATAACTCGTGGGCCGTCTGGATCGTCGTGATCGCGGCGGCGGTCGCGATTGCCTCTCTCTCCGTCGCGAGGAACACCGGAGCGACCGTCCTGTCTGCCCTCGCGGTTTCGGGTTTCGCCGCCATCGTCCTGGAGCTCGAGATCATCCTGGGTTTCCAGCTTCTCTACGGCAGCCTCTATGACAGGATCGGGTTTCTGGTGACGTCTTACATGGCGGGCCTGGCGCTCGGAAGCATCGCAGAACGCAGGCGTGGGCCCTCGGTTCGGGGCACGCTCGTGCGCCCCGCAGTCGTGCAGTTTGGGACCGCGGGCTTTGCTATTCTGTTTCTTGCCGTGGAATTCGGTCTGAAGAGTGTGAGAGTCGGGTTCCTTCTGAGTGCTCTTGAGTGGGTGTTTCCCCTCTTCGCAGTGTGTGCGGGTGCGCTGGGCGGTGCGCTCTTCACCTCTTGCAGCAGGGCCTTCTTCGGAGCCGGCCCGCAGTCTGCCACGTCGTCCGTGAATACAGGGCTCACCTACGCCTGGGATCTTGTCGGTTCCTGGGTGGGAGCGGTCTTCTGCAGCGTTCTGCTCTTTCCGGTGCTCGGATTGACCGGCACGACGGTGATCATAGTCGTGCTTCTGCTCGCCTCCGGAGCCGGACTCACCCGGGCCGCCGGCCGAGATGCGTTGCGGGACTAACCCCAGACTCCGGCAACGCTCCTGCCGCAGTAGCCGCATTTGCCCTTGGCCAGCTTCATTTCTAGGATGGAATAGCCGGTTCTTCTGATCACGGGTTTGCCGCAGCCGGGGCAGTAGGTGTTCTCGGCCTCGTGACCGGGAAGGTTGCCTATGTAGACGTAGTTGAGCCCCGCCTCTCTTGCCAACAACCGTGCCTTCTCCAAAGTCGAGGCCGGTGTTTGGGGGAGCCTCTTCATCTTGTAAGTGGGGTAGAACCTCGAGAAATGAAGCGGCACATCGGGCCCGAGAGTCTTCATCAACCACTTGCTCAGCGCCTTGATCTCTGCGACGGAGTCGTTCAGCGTGGGCACAACAAGGTAGACCATTTCGTACCAGACGCCGCTTGACTTGAGAAGAACAAGGGTGTCCAGAACCGGCTTCAACGTGGCGTCACAAACGTCTTTGTAGTACCCCTCGGTGAAAGCCTTGAGGTCAACCTTCACGGCACCCAGATGCTTGAGCGCCTCCAGCATCGGCTCTCTGTTTATGTAGCCGTTCGAAATCATCACCGTCTTGATTCCGACCCGGTTTCCTTCCGCGGCAGTGTCAAGCATGTACTCCAGAGCAATGATGCCCGGCTCCGAGTAAGTGAAGGCTATCGAGGCAGAAGATGTCTGCCTGGCCTTCTGAACGGCGTCGGCCGGCGGGAGGTAGAAATTCTCGGTTTGCTCAGGCCTCGCCTGTGACATCTCCCAATTCTGACAGAACTTGCAGTCCATGTTGCAGCCCGCGGTTCCCAACGAGAAAGCCATTGTGCCCGG
This sequence comes from Candidatus Eiseniibacteriota bacterium, assembly GCA_043797775.1. Classification (GTDB taxonomy): domain Bacteria; phylum Eisenbacteria; class RBG-16-71-46; order JAFGJU01; family JAFGJU01; genus JAZDPI01. The sequence continues at coordinate 51 of JAZDPI010000104.1, read as the reverse complement.
AAGATAATGAAAGAACGGCTTTTTCTCGATGGGATCCACGTGGACCGCACA
>JAZDPI010000092.1:0-2870 GCA_043797775.1 Candidatus Eiseniibacteriota bacterium | reverse complement strand
GTGATTCGTACGTTGGTGGACGAGGGCAGGGATGCCGGCAGCTACTCGGTGATGTGGGATGGTAAGAGTGATCGTGGTGAGAGGGTGGCAAGTGGAGTGTTCTTCTATCAGCTTGAGGCACCCGGATACAGGAGTGGGAAGAAGATAGTGATCTTGAAGTAGTGTGGGTGGTAACACCCGGCATCGTGGTGGACTGGGAGGACCGCCGCCTTGTCTTCTAGCTAACGAGACCTCCCGGAGCGCCCACCGTATGGACGAGTGAGGGTAGTGACATGAAGCGACTCAGCAGTCTGTTGGGGAGCCTTGCGCTGGCGATGGCGTTGCTGGCGATCGCATGGACTCCTGCAGTGGCAGGTGATCCATCTCAGGAGAACTCTTGCTTCACATGGCAGAATCGGCCTGTTGGCAGCGATTACACGGTCGTATGTCCCTCGGGTGACGCGGGCACCGCTCGGATCTACGTGAAACTGAGAGACTCGCAGGGGCAGCCGTGCTCGGGACACACTGTGACTGCTTCTTTCTACAGCGACTATGACGTGTATATGTGTCAGACGATCAGCGGAGTCACGGATGCGAACGGAGTTGCCGTCCTGAATATCTATGGAAGCGTCGACGTGACTGCGGGCAGAGACTGCGCCCCCGTCGAGACCTCAATCAACGTCACGTCGTACTACGGTTTAGGGATACCGTTCTGTCCGGACTGTCCGACGATACCCGACCCGCCGGTCGGCTGCCTTGCGGCTTCGTCGGACTCCTGGCTCACATTTGACTACGACGGGGACCTCGATGTTGATGGCATGGACTACTCTGAGTTTGCCAAGGACTGGAACACCAGTGCCTGCAGGTCTGACTTCAACGCTGATGGCAAGGTAGATCTGCTTGATTGGTCGGTCTTCTGCCTTCACTGGCTTGATGCTTGTCCGTGAAACGGTCAGCTAGTGGGGCGGTAGCCTCGATATCGGGGCTGCCGCCCCTCTCTGAGTGCATCGCGTGAGACTCCTTGCACCGGTTGTCCCTTGTGGTGAGGCTCCGGATGGTGGCGTCAGAAAAGCCACATGGAGGACGGTCAATGACAAGGCTTTCTCTCATAGCAGCGTTGGTCTTGGTTACCCTCGCTTCTTCCGTGGTTTGCGCCTGGGGGCAGATTCCCGATCCTGCTCGCTCTTGCTGGGGTTGGCGAAATCTGGCGTGCGGCGATACCAAGGCTCGTGTCTGTCCGGGTGGCGATGAGAGTTACATGGTTGCCTACATCATAGACACGTTCGGCAACCCCATCCCGGGTGCTACGGTCACTGCTGTTTTCGGCAGCACCTGCGTTGTGGGGCTCTGTCAGCCCGTGAGCGGAATAACGGGCCCAGATGGTTATGTGCAGTTCAGTGTGTGCGCCGGCCTGAATCCCACTCCCGCCGGCTGCTGTGTCGTCACGACTGCGGTCACATGCTTAACCATCACGATTCCATATTGCCCTACCTGCCCTCCTCCGGGCGGGGTGTGCCTGCCGAGCGACACCAGGGACTGGATTTCCCCTGACTTGGACGCCGATCTTGTGGTCGGCCCCCTGGATTTCAGCCTGTTCGTTACCGACTGGCTTACGGGCCGCTGCCGGACGGACTACGACTGCAGCGGCGTCGTGGAGGCCTTGGATTATGCCGTGTTCGCCTTTCATTATCTTGACGATTGCGCGACTTGCTGGTGATTTGGAAGGCGCACAGATAGGGGAGGGGGTCCTCAAGATCAGGCTCAACCAGGTTCCGGCCAGTCATGTGCGTGCTCTTCTGTTCAATCGTAGGGCCGCCGCTCATGGTAGTACAGTTCACGGGGAAGCCGCTTCCGGCGGCCCTGGGGATGCCGTTTCTGACCGCGCTCCGAAGGGCCCGCATCGGAGACGCCTGCGGCCTCAGCAGGCTCGCCGGCAGCCGCGTGTACCGAGATCGCGACGCGGTATTCCGGAAGGGATTGCGTGAAGGTGCCGCCTTCTTATGCGGCTTCGCACGACTCCTGGACAGTTGCGTGGACCGTGCGGCCTCCGCGCTTTGACGCGCGGAAGGCGGAGCTGTGGAAAGAAGAAGCCCAACCCCACAGGGACAACCCTCAAGAATCGATTGATTTTCTCGTGAAAACGTGATATTATGCGTCGTTGGGGTGGAGTCGGGGTGGTTCGGAGGCTCATCACGGTTCCGTCATCTCTTCTCGGGAGCGAATTTGCCACTGAAGATGGCTCGTACTGTCACCGTCTTCTGGGATTTTGGGGTCTCATCGCCTTGCGATGGGCCCCTTTTGTATGCGGAGGGACGGAGTGCAGGTACCCCGGCCCGATGACGTCACCACAACCCGGCGATGGGGCCTTCTTGTTTGGGTAACGACGGTGCAGGCCTCCACGCTCTTGAGCGGGGATGGAGCGTGCCTTTTCCGCACGTGAGGATGTAATGAGAAAGCTCCTCCATGTTGTTCCGATTCTCTGTGTGATTACACCGTTTGCGGGAGGTGGTCCTGGGGTCCGAACCGCGCATGCCGGCACGAACTACTACATCTCTTCCAGCCTGGGTAACGATTCGAACGACGGGCTTTCCCCCGAGACCGCGTGGAGAACCCTGTACACAGTCTTCAATAAGTGCCTCTACGGCCCGAACTTTGAGCCTGGAGACAGCATTCTTCTCAAGAGAGGAAACTCGTGGGCCAACGAGCTTAAGATCCGCTCGTACGGCACTGAGGAAGCCCCGATTGTAATCGCCTCCTACGGTGAGGGCGCACGGCCGATTCTTAGGGGACACGTTGCTCTCCCATCGTGGACACCCGTCGCAGGCCATCCCGGCGTGTACAGCTCGCCGATAGAGATGGGGACGATATTCTCGTCGGTCTTCGAGGGAGGC